>NZ_JAXGWW010000333.1:0-1538 GCF_040773105.1 Lentilactobacillus sp. | reverse complement strand
TTATTCATTGACATCGCAATTTTTGTGTTTGTACTGCCCGTCCACTTGTGCTAAAGATTGGAGCAGTTATGCCTTTAGCACCTCGTGCACCATTTTGATGTGAGGGGTGGAATTGAAAATGAAAGGCTCGCCAACAGTCGTAAAACCATATTTTTCGTAGAAACCTTGAACTTGAACCTGTGCTTCGATTTCAATGGGTAGGTGACCGAAATGGGTTCGAATCGCGGTTAAAACATTGGTCATCAGTTGATCACCTAATCCAATGCCACGATGGGCGGGATCCGTAACAACTCGGCCAAAGGTGACATGACCGTCTTCTTTATACACCCGAGAATAAGCCACAATACGGTCATCCTGATAGAAAACGTGCAGCGCATTTAAATCATTTTCATCCACTTCTTGATAAATTCGTTTTTGCGCCACGACAAATGTTGCGACCCGGAGATGATAAAGTTCATATAGTTCCTTGGTTGATAATTCTGAAAATGATTTGGTTTTCCACATAAATGACACTCCTAACGATGTTTTCGATTCATTGCATTTGCAATTACTTTCAAAATCTTATCACTATTTAATTGCAAATACAATAACCTTCCTGTAGATTAGAGTCAAATGGCTCATACGGAGGATTATGATGTTTGAGATTATTCGTGATATCGGGGCAATTACACGCAAGATTGAAATCAATACTAATGCGGAGTTTAGACGACTTGGGTTAGCAAACAACGCCTTTATCTATGTGATTCGCAGTTACGAAAAGCCGGGGATGTTTCTGGGGGAATTGGCTGATTCCGTTCAGATTGACCGAACGACCGCTTTTCGAACGGTCCGCAAACTAGTGGACAGTGGCTATCTGAGGTTAGAAGACGATGCTAATGACAAACGTTTACGACGCGTTTACGTGACGGAAAAGGGTGCCGACGTTTATCCGGAATTACATGCCTTTGAGCAGCATTCATCCGATACACTGGTATCACAGCTAACAGGTAACGAGAAAGACGAGCTGAAGCGGTTATTAGGTAAATTAATTTATTAGTTAAAAGGGCAAACCGCCATTTGAATTCTTGGTTATGTTATTTTGGTGAGAGGCGCTTAAGCGATCTTTTTCGCCAAAAGTTCAAAAAATTTTTTATGCTAATAAACGTTGATATAACAGTGCTTATGCCATCCTGAAAACTATCCGTTTAAGATTAATTTATTAAAAATGATTGACATTTTCTCATGTTCAGGGATACACTACTTGCAACAAATCAAATACGACAACAAGATTTGACCCGATGGATTAGGGTCATAGCCTTATGAAG
Source organism: Lentilactobacillus sp. (assembly GCF_040773105.1). Lineage (NCBI taxonomy): Bacteria > Bacillati > Bacillota > Bacilli > Lactobacillales > Lactobacillaceae > Lentilactobacillus > Lentilactobacillus sp. Next base: position 234 of record NZ_JAXGWW010000333.1, on the reverse strand, counting down.
AGAGTACCGGTTTGGTGAGACGGTATTAGGACTGTGACTTGAAAGATCGTGTTCGACGGGTTCGCTTCTCGAGGCGAACTGGTGGCACCCATTATCGTGCAGCGTATCGCAACTATTAGGTGCCGTGCGTGTTGAGGAATTACTTCAAACGGTAATTTGAATTAAGGTGGTACCGCGTTACTAAACGCCCTTTGGTCTTTGACCAAAGGGCGTTTTTTAGTTGTCGTATAGCTG
>NZ_JAXGWW010000332.1:0-1543 GCF_040773105.1 Lentilactobacillus sp. | reverse complement strand
TGTTTATCGGCGCAATTGGGTGCGGCAAAACGTCCTTTATTCAGAAACTCAACGAATTACAAATGACTTACAACAAAACCCAAACCATTGAGTTTTATAATAATGTCATTGACACACCCGGTGAATATGTCGAGCACCGCGCGATGTATTCAAACCTAATGACCACCGCAATTGAAGCCGACGTCATCGTCTTAATGCAGAGCGCCACTGATCCGCGAATTGTCCTGCCAACGGGCTTTAGCACGATGTTCACGAAGGAAACGATTGGCGTCGTCACGAAAACTGATATTGCAACGGACAAGCAAATTAAGTTGGTTGCCGAACGTCTGCGAGATGCCGGGGCTAAAAGATTATTTGAGATCTCAGCGAAAACTGGTGCCAATGTCCAGCAACTAATCGATTATCTGAAAAAATAAAAATAATGGATCCGAAGTTCGTTGTTTACTAACGACTTTCGGACCCATTTTTATATGCATGCTAATGCTGGCTGTCAACAGATTCAATAAATTTTTTAATGGCGCCATTAAGCTGAGCACCAACCTGCTCATTGATAAGTCTATCCTGAGAATCAAATTGTTCGTGAACGTTGCCAACCGTAATAAAATCATTCATGACATTCATTCCGATGTACCGCAACAACTGTTGGATATGAATATTTGCATTTGCTCCGCCCCGTGCGCCAGAAGAATCGGTAATCACTAACGCCGGCTTATGCGCAATATGCGGCTTTGGGGATGGAACGGACAAAACATCAATGGCGTTCTTTAGTCCACCAGGAATTGACAAATTATATTCTTGAGTGATGAAGAGTAATGCATCCATTTGATCAATCACGCTTCGAAATACTTGCCACTCCAACAATGGTTCTTTCTCAAGATCTGGATTATACAAAGGCAAAATTTCAAAGTTTACCTGAACGAACGTGGTCGATAGATGTTGGCTCATCAGATAATTCGCAATCTTTTGACTATAAGAACGTTGACTGAGGCTTCCAACCAACACGCCAATATTTGTCATCACTCACACTTCCTTTGAATTGAATGGATGGAACAACAATATTTATGTACGCGGTTTTACAATCACATGAGCGTCGTAAAATATGGATCGCAATGGCCCTTCAGAATGCAAAACCACTTTCTATTCGAATTTAAGATCATTAACAAAATCAATTAGGCATTATTTATGCCAAAAATTTGTTCCTGATTTGCAATAAAAACGCTTCGTCGAGTCCCAACTGATCATGAAAGTATGAATCGAAACCACCGTAACGATCGTTAATCATTGAAATCGCTTGTTGAAAGTAATCTTCTCGCACCGTTGAGAGATCAAAAATCGACTTCAGATAAGCTAAATTATCGCTGGCCAATTTGGCTTCATTTAGTCGATTGTTGATTCTCACTGCAGAAAACCGGTTACTGCGCAGATAATCAGTCTTAAGGGTTTCATCAGGAACTCTGAGCATCGCGAGGATCAAAATTGAAATGATCCCGGTCCGATCCTTACCAGTTGAACAATGAAACAGAATTCCCCCGGGATTGGCATT
>NZ_JAXGWW010000331.1:0-1554 GCF_040773105.1 Lentilactobacillus sp. | reverse complement strand
CTTGGACAGATCTTGTTCCATAGAGAACTTAATGAGATTCCATAAGTCATTACGTTCCAGCACGTGGATACCCCTTTTCTTAAAAAACGTAATTCTATTTTAGCATGAACATATAGAGTTTTCCACAGGTGGACAAGTTAAAGTTAAGAGAATTCACAGGCTGGGATTTGAATATGCACAGCTTGTCGAAAACCGAAGGCTAATTTTGAAACATGCCACTTATCCACAAAAACAGGTTCAAAACTAAAGCCGGTATCAAAACGTTTTTCACAGTTATGCACAAGATAAATATGCCTTGTGGATAACTAAATAACAACCCGTTAATTTGTCGAAAAGTTTGTGGGTAAATTGCGAATAACGGAAAGTTACCTGGGGACAATCCACAAAGAAATCCGCAATTAAATAATTTTTCGTTCCCGAAATACTGCGGAGAAATTTAATTTACTGGTTTTCAAACAAATAAAAATATGCTATAGTAGTTAGGAAATGCGTTTAGATGTAAACTGCGTTTTGAAAATAACGACTTAATCGAATTGATTCATGTCATTATGGAGAAGGAGGTGTCATGATGAAGAGAACTTACCAACCAAAGAAGCGCCATCGTCAACGTGTACATGGTTTCCGCAAACGGATGAGCACCAGCAATGGCCGTAAAGTGTTAGCCCGTCGACGCCAACGAGGCAGAAAAGTATTGTCTGCATAGGCCACTGATAATCAGTGGCTTTTTCTTTACAGTCCTAGACCAGGTGTTTAGGGCTGTAAAGTTGTGTAGCAATTCGCTCAAGAGCTTGAGCGCACACATGGAGATGGATTATGCGAAAATCATATCGGGTAAAAAAGGAAACTGAATTCCAACAAGTTTTTGAGACCCGCAACTCGTATGCCAATCGTCAATTTGTCATTTACGTTTTGGAAAAACCGGGGCAACCCCATTTTCGCGTCGGTATCTCGGTCGGTAAGAAGATCGGAAACGCCGTTGCACGTAATTGGGTCAAACGCCGGATTCGGCAATCAATCACCGAGCTAAAGCCGCAGCTTAAGCAAGATGCGGACTTTCTCGTCATTGCCCGACCAACCGTTGCCGGTAAGTCGCAAGCCGAAACCAAAGCTTATCTAAGCCATGCGCTAAAGCTAGCGCACCTGCTGGACAATGATTAAAGTGAGGACATTCGTTTGAAAAAGTACAGAAAAATACTGGCAATGCTGGCCGTACTAGCAATCGTACTAGTTTTGAGTGGGTGTAGTAATACCCCGATCACGGATAAGAGCACCGGGTTTTGGGATGGCTTGATCATCTTGAATTTCTCACGGGCGATTATTTGGTTATCAAACTTGTTCGGTCAAAGTTACGGGATGGGGATCATCTTTTTCACGTTGATCATTCGGGTGATCATCTTACCATTGATGATCTTCCAAACTCGTAACATGGTGGCAATGCAAGAGATCCAACCGCAGTTGAAGGCTATCCAAAAGAAGTATTCATCGCGCGATATGGAAACTCAGCAAAAGCTCCAGGCGGAAATGAAGCAGCTGTACGCAAAGCACGGCGTTCAT
>NZ_JAXGWW010000330.1:0-1556 GCF_040773105.1 Lentilactobacillus sp. | reverse complement strand
TTCAGCCAATTAAGACGTTAAGAAACGTTGGTTACATGTTTGAAACGGAGGCCCTCGATGAAAAAGCGTGATCCTCAGTCCAAACAGCAACTCTCGCTGTTCGTGAAAGAGTTAATTGGTTTTGCCTTGCTGTTTGCGGTACTTGGGATTGTCATTAACTTTTTCTTTCATCAATCGATTTATAAAAATATTGATCAAGGATTAATGACCCAAAAGCAAAATGTGTTAAGCAACCGAAAGGCACCGCAATTTCGAACCGGCGGGAGCTCCAGCAGCTCACAAACGCCGCCATCTCCTAGTCCGAGTGGTGATACACCGTTTAGAACCAATATTTTAGTATTTAATCAAAAGGGCCAAATTATTAATGCACAGATGCTTGGCAACCGAATCTATAACCTGTTTATCAACACTGAGCTGGATAAAAGTGAGGTGAATAAGGTTCGTGAAGTGACCTTGATGTCGACGGATAATACCCTGCACTACTTTAGGACGTTATTGATCAAGGTTCCAAAATCCAATTCCAATCCAATCTACGCTGGCAATTATGTCTTGATTTTGGAGAATATTGATACCGATTTATTAGCAGTTAATAGTTTTAGACGATCGCTGTTAATAACATTGTTGTTCTTTTGGATTATCGCGATTGGGGTTGCTTATTACCTATCGCGATCGAGCATGAAGCCGATTATGGACGCCTGGAAACGCCAGCGACAATTTAGTGCCAACGCCGCTCATGAGCTGCGGACACCTCTGACCGTAATTCAAAATCAGATGGAGTATATGCTGACGAAGCCAAAGACCAAGGTGGTGGATCAGGTTGACGCAATTTCAACGACTCTGGATGAAGTTCGCCACTTGCAGACACTCACCAATCGTTTGTTAATGTTGGCGCGGTCGGATGCCGGCAAAATTGAAATTCGGAAGCAAGAAGTTGATGTTAAGCCGTGGTTTGAACACGTTTTAAAACCCTATGATGATATTGCGGCTAGCCAGCACAAATCACTGAATACCGTGTTAAAAGCAGACGGTAAGGGCCGATTTGATGAAGATCTGATTCGTCAACTATTGATTATTTTGTTGGACAACGCCATCAAATATACGCCGGAAGGGGGCACCATGACGGTTGTTACTTTACTCAACCGCGATAAGCTCACCATTGAAGTCCGCGATACCGGAACTGGGATTCCTGACGCTGATAAGAAGCGCGTTTTTGACCGGTTCTACCGATCGGATAAATCACGAAATTCCAAAACTGGCGGTAACGGGCTGGGTTTGGCAATTGCCAAGTGGATTGTTAACCAGCATGCCGGCACGATTACTGTCAAGGACAACCATCCCAAAGGAACCGTATTTACAGTTGGGTTTAAAGTGTCTTAGGAAGCTCGAATTTCATCAAAATCAAAGAGAGGCCCCGGTGAGCAAAACGGACATTTTGCTCACCGGGGCCTATTTGTGGTTAATCATTAATGTTGATCCTGACGTGCGGCTTTCTTAATGCCGGGAAATAGGTCGTATAGATATTTTAACGGTTCGACTTTACCAACTTTATCGGTATA
>NZ_JAXGWW010000329.1:0-1568 GCF_040773105.1 Lentilactobacillus sp. | reverse complement strand
TACGATTTTTTATTATTAATGATTGAATCGGCATTTTTTATGCCACTAAATACATAAGTATAAACCGGGTTATTGGCAGGGTTTAAGGAACGCTTCCAGGAATACTCAAAATCTTCAGCTTTTACTGGGTCACCATTACTCCATTTGGCAGTCTTGCGAATATGAAAAATATATTTTTTGCCGTTATCGGTTGGCTTGACAATCTTGGTTGCCATTGCCGGAACTGGCTGATCCTTGTCATTAAGACGATAAAGCCCCTCTGAAATGTTGGTTAGGGTGTTGAATTCGGGCAGCATCGCTTGATTCGTATTGTCCAAAGATGTTAACTCGGAAGTCTGCATTAAAGTAATTGATTTTTTGGCTGCTTTGTTTTGAGAACCTTGGTTGCCGCATGCAGCCAGAAACCCAGCACTCACCACGATAACAGCCATCAACAAAAGACCTCTACGATTCTTCATAATTTTCCCCCTCAAATAAACTGAATTTCAATCGGAACAGCATGTTTCAAAGTCTCATGCACGGTACAGTCCTTTACCACTGCCCTCATAAATGATCGGTGGGCCGATTCGTCCAAATTTGTTTCGGCATCAACTTGAACAATAATTTTAGTCACTGCAGAACGACCATCTTGGTACTGCGTTGTTTCACCCGTGGTCTTTGTTTGAAACTTCCGAATTTCAATTTCGGGATGTTTGCGGGCGATGTCATTGGCGGTAATCGCAAGACAGCTGCCAACCGCTGATAACAGATACTGGACCGGATTAGGCCCGGCATCTGTCCCATGACCTGCAATCGGCTCATCAACAATAAATTGATGGATTCCAGTTTTCGTATCGACTTGTGCGCCAACTTTTCGGAGCTTTGAATTGACAATATACTTTCCCATATCGACCATCCTTTATGTGATTTATGCATGCGAGAAGAATTGTTATTCATTATAGCGTGTTTGGATGATATTTTGTTGGAATGTAACGGTACCGAATTACCTAATTGGATCTAAAAAGCATCTCCTCGTTTGTGAACACAAGAAGATGCCTTTTATGAATGAATCAAAAATCCAGTTAGTTAATCAAAACTTCGGTCACCAGTAGTCCACCGCCAAATACGAGGACAAACACAACCACCGGCCAAACGAACCGGAGCCAATGTGAATACTTCATATTCAGCATTTGCAACGTCGCCATTACAAGCCCGGTTGGAGCCAGGAATAACATTGCGTACTGGCCGAATTGATAGGCTGTTACCACCACATATCGTGGAATGTGGACCGTATCCGCCAACGGTGCCAAAATCGGCATTGAGAGAACAGCCAATCCTGAAGATGACGGTACGATGAAGCCCAGCAAAAAGAAGATCAGCAACATCACAATAATGAACATCGGCCCGCTCATATGCGCAACCAAAGTTGATGAATACTGCAGCATCGTATCTGAAATTTTTCCGTTATTGAGTACCAGGTTAATGCCTCGAGCCAATCCGATGATAAGCGAAACGCCGACCAAACTTGACGCACCCTTAACGAAGGCGTCAACAACCCCGGTTTCGCCAATGCCGTTCTTCCCCGTTGC
>NZ_JAXGWW010000328.1:0-1597 GCF_040773105.1 Lentilactobacillus sp. | reverse complement strand
TGAGTGGCGAGAATGGCCGCAACCATATCTTTGGTCGTCGTCTTACCATTAGACCCAGTAATGGCCACAACTTTAGGATTGATTTTTAATAGATAGTACCGACTAAGGGATTGCAGCGCAGTCAACGGGTCATCGACAACCAGCACAGGTAAGCCAGCGGGCGCCTCGCCATGATCTGCTTTCCAAAGTGTAGCGACCGCACCGTTTTGCAGTGCACCCTTAACAAACTCATGGCCGTCGCGTTCGCCTTCCAACGGCACAAATAGTGCCCCCTTAGAAAGCTGACGACTATCAAATGCGACACTGGAAACTTCAATCTGATTCCAGGCACTCGTATCATTCTGAGCAGAAATTGCGCTTGCAATTTCACCAAGTTGCATCTTCATTGAAAACAATCTCCTATTTTCGTCACATTTTTTAAAACACGTCGGGTCTCATTATACCACGACTCCCCGCCAAAAAAACGGGGACATATCGAGCTGTTCCTCGATTGACTCCGCTTATAAATCCATTTCATTTTCTGTAAAGGGCGTTTCATCAGTAATCTCAATACTCCACTGCTTTTGCTCAACATCATATTTGAGGGTCCCAACTTGGTGGGTCGTTTCGTAGACATCCATTCGGTCATGCCACCAGTTTTGCCGTTCCGGATGTTCCTGCAACCGGATGGGGATTAAGTACACCCTGCGCCGCTCAACCGCTTGATCAAAGGCAAACACTAATCCCTCTGAGAAAGCAGCTGACAGTTTTTGAATGATGTCCTTAGGCACCTCACTAACCGAAAAGGGCCGGTTAAACATCATCCAACGATTACTATGCAATAGCCTTAAATGACGTTTCATTGAAATATCCAAAATATGTTCAAAGGTCGCCATCTGACGGTAGTAAACTTTGACAAAATCGCTCTTCGTACTTAAAAAAGCGTAGGCGTTCTGTAGCTTAGAATAGAGTGGCAAGTGATAGTGAGTCCCCATATGGGCCATATATAATAGTTCGGCAATCTCACTAGGCATCATTAAATCCAAATCATCGCTCTCATGATAATCCAGCCACATCTTAGGAGAGTCCGTCCGTGAAAGTAAAAACTCACGCACTGAATTTTGCCCAGTGACCGTTTGAAAACGGGTGTGACTATTAACTTGATTACCCTCAAGCTTTCCATCGATCAAAACAATTCGTTGTGGTACTTCCGGCATACCGTTCACAAAATCGGCCGAAGTAATCCCATACGAAATCACAAGATTGTTCACCTGTTCCCAGTTGATATAGATAAAATTCCCTTGCATCACATTTCCCACGCTCTCTCTCGTTTTAGACACTTTTATTGTACTACGAAACAACTCTAAAAAATGCTAAAGGTTCAATCTGATTAAATTTATTGTGGTTGTCCCGCTGCTTGACGTGCCGGTGGTTATTCAATAATATGAAGGAAATGATTCAAAAGGAGCTTCCATCATGACCAACGTACTTTTTGTCTGTTTAGGTAACATCTGCCGGTCACCTATGGCCGAGGCCATTTTCAAGAATCTGGTTGCCAAAGCTAACCTGCAGGATCAAATTCAAGTTGATTCATGCGCAACGAGTAGCGAAGAAGAGG
>NZ_JAXGWW010000327.1:0-1597 GCF_040773105.1 Lentilactobacillus sp. | reverse complement strand
GGATGCATTTACCTGGTTGTCTCACTTGGATTAGTGATCTTTATCGGCCTTTATCGACAAAATCTTGTCTTGGGGATCACCCTGGCGATTTTAATGAGTGGCGAAATGGCCCTGAATATGGTAACTTCATTGAATCATCTAGATTATTTAAAAGCAACAGACTACACGGCATTTGAACGTGTGATTCGAAAACATGTCGGCGCCATTCAGAAAAAAGACCGTGGATTCTATCGCTTGGGAACAACATTCTCACGGACAAAAAACGATGCTTTCACCGGGAACTTTAATGGTGGTTCTATCTTCTCCTCAACGCTTGAATCGTCGACTTCACAATTCTTTAAAAACATTGGTCAACCAAATGGTGATTCGTTTGTCCTCTATTCAAACGGAACCATGTTTACGGATTCGCTCCTGAACATGAAGTACTATATGAGTCACCAAATTCCTGAAGCCAACCCAAATAAGAAGCCGAAAAAACAGTTGCTAACAACGATGACCCGAAAGCCTGATTACAACAACTATACGTTATTGGACCAAGATCAACTCATTGGGACCTATCAAAATCCATATGCCGTTCCAATTGGGTTCTTAAGTCCTGAATCTGGAATGAAACATAACGAAATTGCAAAAAGTCCGATCACGTATCAAAATGAAATTGCCCATCGATTGGATCCCAAAATCAACAATTTATTTGAACCGGCTAAATACACGGACATTCGATATAACAATATTCAGCCAATTTCACAACTCAATAACGCTGTTTTGAAAAAGAAGAATTTACTGGAAATGTCTTACATTATCTTCACGGTTCCAATTGAAAAGAATACGTCATACTACATGACCTTGGGAACTGAAATCAATAAGGGCAATATTTCAATTTCGGTTGATGGCCAAGCCCAAACGCAGTTTACGCCATCTGAGAAAACAATCATTGCAAACATCGCAACGGGAACCACGATTAACACAACTGCGAATGTGCAAATCTTTGTCAATAAGAATAACGCCCTCCTTCAAGACGTTAAGCTTTACAAGGTTCATAACTCAAAGATCGCGCAATTCTCCAAGGATTTAAACAGTCATCCATATAAGGTTACCAAGTGGAATGATCATCAATTAACCGGTACGGTTGATGTGAAATCAAATAACCAGTCGTTAACGACCACCATTCCATTTGAAAAAGGTTGGCACGCGACTGTTGATGGTAAGTCGGTTAAGCCCAAGCAATGGGCAAAAATGTTTACCTATATTCCAATTAGCAAAGGCCATCATAAGGTTGTCTTTACTTACTGGCCGCAAGGACTATTTGCGGGAATCTGGATCACTGTCTTCGGTTTTGCGTTCATTGGAACCGAGTACTTCTTGAAGAGACGGCGCAACGCAAAAGCACTCACAAAACAAACACCGTCGGATTCAAAATAAGTTTGTCATCATAAAAATATCGAACCAAAATAAAAATGGGAGTGTGCCAAAAGGCGGGTTTGCTTCCGTAGCATAACCTAGAATGACTTTTTGAGCTGAAAGCTCGGAAAGTTATTCGTAGTTATGCCTAGGAAGCAGCCTTTTGGCACACGTTCCAGCTATATAAAATTGAAAAAGC
>NZ_JAXGWW010000326.1:0-1656 GCF_040773105.1 Lentilactobacillus sp. | reverse complement strand
GTCAGCTAGTTGAAGCGTATGACCGTTATCAGCAAACGCTTCCAATTTAGTGTTAAGCCGGACATCCACGTTGTTTAAAGCTAAATGCTCATGTAAGAATTGTGCCATTTCAAAGTCTAAGTTAGGCATGACCTGAGGCGTTGCTTCAACTAAGGTCACATTCAGACCGCGTTCACGCAAGTTCTCGACCATTTACAGACCAATAAAGCCGCCACCAACGACAGTGGCATGCCTTGGTGAATGCTGTTTGATATAGGCCGTTATTTTATCGACATCTGGGACTGTCCGCACGGTGAACACATTATCGGCCTCAGCAAGTCCTGGGAAATGAGTAACGACTGGGCTGGCACCGATAGACAAGATTAATTTGTCATAACTGTCCGTTTTGGTGCCGTTGGTGGTTTGCACGGTAATGGTTTTAGCTGCTGAATCAATGGCGGTGACTTTACTATTCACTTGGACGTCTATGTTAAAATCATCGCGCATATCTTCGGGAGTTGAAACAAATAGATTTTCCCGATCAGGGATGGTTTGGCCAACGTAGTAAGGTAAGCCGCAGTTTGCAAAGGAAATGTAAGGCCCCGCTTCATACATCGTGATGGCTGCATCCTCGTTCAGGCGGCGCAGTCGGGTTGCAACGGATGCTCCACCAGCGACACCACCAACAATAATTATTCGTTCAGACATGTTTTAGTTCCTCCTTGTGAAATGATTAATTAAGTTTGAAATCATTATACCCCATATCCGTATATTGTCAATACAAATGAGAAACCCTATTAAAACAGCATAATCTATTTGGTTGACCAGCATACCCTTGGAAGGTATAATAAATTTAACAATTAAGAGAGCAGGTGTTCACATGACAGTAAAAACAATTAATGACCAAAACTTTAATCAAGAAACAGATTCGGGAACCGTTGTGATCGACTTTAACGCGACTTGGTGTCCACCATGTAAAATGATGAATCCAATTGTCGAAAAGATGGCTGATGAGCTAGGAGACAAAGTTGCCTTTAAATCACTGGACGTGGATGAAAATCAACAGACGGCAATGCAGATGCAGGTTCAAGGAATCCCAACTTTTATCGTTAAGAAAGACGGCCAAATCGTTGATCGAATCGTCGGTTTCATGCCGGAACCGGCATTCAAATCCAGACTGTCCCAATACGTTGATTAAATATGATATAGTGGTACCAAGTAATTTGTAGGAGGTAACACGGATGGCTTGTGATCCCAAATTAATTAATCGACTAAAGCGTGCTGAAGGTCAGCTGCGTGGCATTCAAGCCATGATGACTGAGGGGCGGGATTGTGCTGAAGTTGTGACCCAGCTGAGCGCGGTAGAAGCTAGTGTGAAGCGGGTCATGGGCATGATTATTACTGAAAACATTTCTCAAAAGATGGCTGATGCGTCAGATGAAGAGCTGCAATCATCTTTGAAGCTGATTTCGAAACTGTAGTTTAACGTTAGCCAAAAAAGAGTTAGGGGCTGAATTGATACCTGAATGGTGTTGATTCGGCTTTTTGCATATGCCGGTTTTAGCAAACGCATAGCGGTTGTACTTGCCGCCAATTTTGGTACAATAACATCAATAAGGCGATTCAACTCGCCACAGAAAGGATGAACGTGTATGTTGGGCATTGTAATGGGCGTTG
>NZ_JAXGWW010000325.1:0-1662 GCF_040773105.1 Lentilactobacillus sp. | reverse complement strand
GTCGGAATACTAGTTCCGTAGAATAAGTTCGCTGGTAATCCGATGACGGCATCTAAGACGTTGTCATGTTCAATCATGTACTGTCGGATTTTTCCTTCCGCAGCACCGCGAAATAAGACACCATGTGGTAATACAACTGCCATCGTGCCTTCATTATTTAAGTGATAGAGCATGTGTTCAACAAACGCAAAATCCGCCTTCGACTTCGGTGCCGTCTTCCCATATTTCCGAAAACGTTCATCATCTAATTTATCATCTGGATTCCACTTAGCCGAATAAGGTGGGTTGGCAACGACAGCGTCAAAAGTTAGATCATCAAAGTGATCTTCCTCTAAAGTATCGCCTTGACGTAAATCAAACCGATTATAACTAACCTCATGCATCAACAAGTTCATCCGCGCCAAGTTGTAAGTCGTACCGTTGATTTCTTGACCATAGTAGTTTCCAATCGTTGCGTAATTACCCAATTGTAATAACAGCGACCCAGAGCCCATCGTAGGATCATAAACCGTCTTCAAACGATCTTTACCAGCCGTAACAATTCTTGCCAATAACTTAGAAACTTGTTGTGGCGTATAAAATTCGCCCGCCTTTTTCCCAGCTGAAGCGGCAAATTGACCAATCAAATATTCGTAGGCATCACCCAAAATATCAATTTTAATATCTTGTTCACCAAAATCAATATTCGACAAGGATAGAATCACTTTGGCAATCAGTTCACTACGCTTGGCAACTGTGTTTCCTAACCGTGATGACTGCAAATCCAAGTCTTCGAATAGCCCTTTAAAGTCATTTTCTGACTCTTTGCCTAAGGTCGAATTCTGGACTTCGTTGATGGCATTTTGTAACATTTCAACGTCAAAATCGCCAGCGTTAATCTTCTTGACCATAGTTGTAAACAGATATCGTGGTTCAATGAAGAAACCTAAGACGTCAATCACTTCATCCTTCAAATCTTGCATCAGGTCAGCATCTTGTTCCGCATCTGCAAAGTCAACATCATCGTCTTGAAGTAACTCATTTGCATAGTTTTCAACTTTTTCGGACAAAAAGCGATAAAAGATTAATCCTAAGATATAATTTCGATACTCACTGGCATCCATGTTACCGCGCAGATCATTTGCCACAGCCCATAATCTTTTTTGTAATTCAGCCTGTTGTTCGGCCTGTTCAATATGACTCATTAAATTCATTCTCCTAGCTTAGTGAATACTTTCGGTCGATAGTCGATACAAAATCCTTAATCTCGCGTTTGGCCTGCCGTTTCTCTCGAAAGCCGAGCCCATTAGCACTTAACTTGTCAATAATCTCTTTGTCCTTGGTCTTACCGTAGAAGTTGTAGTCAGAAATCTGCTCGTTAACGAAGTCTTCCGAAAGGTGGTGTTCTTGTGAAAAGCCCTTAATGGCAGCTCGCTGGCTCTCGGCCATAAAGTTACTCAACGACATGCCGATATCATCGTCTGTATCGAGCGTTGGCAAAACTTCATTCAAAAATTGTTCCAACAATTCAACCTTCGACTTTAATTGGTCATTGGTCGCATTATCCAACAAATGTTCAATTTTCTGAATATCTTGCTTACGTTCGGTCGACGACATTAAGTCAATGCCTGAGATTAAGTTCACAATATAGTCAACATTGATGGTATCAGTCTCCAATAGACT
>NZ_JAXGWW010000324.1:0-1668 GCF_040773105.1 Lentilactobacillus sp. | reverse complement strand
TCAAGAAGAAGCCAGTGATGCCGGGTTAACGGTTGACAAGCCTGGGTTTGAAGTTGAAATGCAAAAGCAAAAGGATCGGGCACGGAAGGCAAGAAGTGGTGCCAAGTCGATGGGCGTTCAGCGCGACTTATTAATTGAAATTAAGGACCACAGCGAATACGTTGGGTATGACACATTAGACGTTGACAATGCAGAATTATTGGCCATTGTCGAAAATGAAAAATTGGTTGATACATCCAAAGGCGGCACGGTTGAAGTAATTTTTGACAAAACACCGTTTTATGCAGAAATGGGTGGTCAGGTTGCCGACCGTGGGGTTATTTTGGATGAGGAAGGTGACAAGGTAGCCGACGTGGTTGACGTCCAACACGCCCCTAACGGCCAAAACATTCACACCCTTAAGACGCAGGAGCCGCTTGAGAAGGGCAATCATTATCATTTGATTGTTGACAAGCTGTTCCACAGCCGAGTTGAAAAGAACCATACTGCCACTCATTTACTTGACCAGTCGCTGCGAAATGTTCTGGGCGGCCACACCCAACAGGCCGGTTCTTTGGTAGAGCCTAACTACCTGCGCTTTGATTTTAATCACTTTGGCCAAGTGACTGATGAGGATTTACAAAAAGTCGAAGACATGGTTAACAGACAGATTTTCAACGAAATTGATGTCACGACCGTCGTGACGGATCCCAAAACCGGTAAGAAGATGGGTGCGATTGCTCTGTTCAGTGAAAAATACGGTGACAAGGTCCGAGTTGTCAGTGTCGGTGACTTCTCAGTTGAATTCTGTGGTGGAACCCACGTCACCAACACTCGTGATATCGGATTATTCAAAATCGTTTCCGAATCAGGTGTTGGGGCTGGTGTTCGCCGGATTGAGGCTGTAACTGCCAAAGATGCCTTCAAGCTGTTAAATGACCGTGAGAAAGAATTAAAGCAGATTGCCAGCGATTTAAAGGTCACTCAGATTAAGGACACACCAAAGCGGGTTGGCCAATTACAAGCAGAAATCAAAGAACTGACCCAAAAGCAACAAGCACTTGAAGCAAAATTGGCTGGCCAGCAGGCACAAAACGTCTTTAATGATAAAAAGACGGTTGGAAAATACAGCATTATCACTGGGATTATTAAGGATGCCGGCATGGATCAGTTGCGTCAATTGGCTGACACTTGGCGTTCTAAAAAATTATCTGATGTGTTGGTTCTGGGGACTGGTAGCGGCGAAAAGGCCAATTTGATTGTGGCTGTCGCTGATGATCAAGTGAAAGCCGGAATTAAGGCCAGAGATTTGATTAAATCCATTTCCGGTAATATTAAAGGTGGCGGCGGCGGTCGTCCCAATATGGCCCAAGCCGGTGGTAAGGATCCATCGGGTCTTGACAAGGCGATGAGTGCAGCTGTTGCTTGGTTAACAAATAAATAATTATTACACCACGGTTACATGTCGGTTACATTCGCCTACTTGATTGTAGTTTCACTTATAATCAGTTAAAATTAATACAAATGACTGTATGTCATAGAGGTGAATCGTATGAGTTCGTTAGATAAAACCATGTTTTTCAATTTTAATGAAGATCAGCCAAAGGACGTGCGTGAGACCTTACTGACTGTGTATCAAGCGCTCGAAGAAAAAGGGTACAATCCCTATAATCAAATTGTTGGTTATTT
>NZ_JAXGWW010000323.1:0-1715 GCF_040773105.1 Lentilactobacillus sp. | reverse complement strand
GAGCGGCAGTTAACTGGTTTTTTCACGGATTTACGATTGAGCGATGTATTGAAGACGAAAAATCCGGTTGTAACCAACGCTTCACGCATTGGTTATAACCGGATTTTTACTATCAATGGAGTCGGCGGGAGTTGAACCCGCGTCCGAGCATATTGCCACCTAGATATCTACGTTCGTAGATTTATTATTTAAAATTCACCTGCTGAAACGCCATAAATCAAGGCACCCACAGTAGGCTAACCTGATTAGTCTCTTCAGTTTGCTTCAGGTGGGAGCAAACTGCGTGAGCCCACTTAATTTAGGACCCAGATCTAACCCATGGGCGAAGTTAGGAGGATCTACGCTAAGCGCTTATTAGGCAGCTAATGCGTAAGAATTGTTATTATTTTTTGCAGTTATAATAAACTGGACGTTTTTACGTGACGCAGCACGAAACGCAATCCAGGCTCAACCTATACCCGTCGAATCCATAACGACCCCGATACATATTGTATCTTATCATATTCAACGACAAGATAGAAGCAATCTGACTTTAAAGTAAGCCGTAATGTTTCAATCCATTGACGATTCCGTGGTCGGTATTTTTAGTTGTGATAAATTCCGCGTAGGTTTTAACGTGATCGAGGCCGTTCTCCATAACAACGGGGTGGTCAACGAAGTCTAACATGGGGATGTCATTATTGCCGTCGCCAAATGCATAGGTGGGGATGCCATCTAATTTTGCATTGGCAATTAGCTCTTGAATTCCTTTCTTCTTGGAGCTGCCCTTGTGCACAATATCCATGCTAAATGGTGTGTTTCTAAAGAAAGTCAGCGTATCATTAAAGCGATCAATATAACGTTCATCAGGCCCCTTGGTGTTAATTAACATCATCACGACTTCCTGTTTGTTAACAAAATCTTCAACGCCCAGATTTGGCATTCTTGAATTGATAAAGTTGTAGTTACCACGGACAATGTCGTTGATGAAGTTAATCTTGGCACCAACACTGTTCATAACGGTGGTGGCTTCATGATTTTCTTTGGCAAACTGAATAAAGTCCAACGCCACTTGTTTATCAATCAGCGCTTTGTAGACGGGTTTTCCTTCAAAGACAACGTAACTGCCGTTTGCAGAAACGACCGTATCAATTCCCGTTTGTTTCATGGTAGTTGGGATTTCAAATAAATTTCGGCCAGTTGAAATGACTGGCAGAACATTATTTTGTTTAAGTTGATGCATAGCATCGGCAACTTCAGGGTCGACGCGGGTATGTTCATTGTAAAGCGTATGGTCTAGGTCAAAGAACGCAATTCCTTTATACATAGGTAAACCTTCCTATCCGGATAAATATTAAAGTATAATCAACATTCCTATCATAACAATATTAAGACTTTCCAAGCAAGTTTCTTATTTTATTGGTAAAATGAAGTATATATGAGGTGAGACGATTGAAAAAAACAACCATTGCCAGCGAAAAGACCAGCCGGTTCTTTGTGCGATTACGCCGCATTCCTGGTGAGCATTGGTACTTGGCAACTGACGCCGAAACAAAAGTGACTTCAAAAGATAAAACGAGGATTCCTGACGATATTAAGGCACAGGATTTTTTGATCGATGAAATTCGCTTTTTTAACAAACTTGTTTGGTATCATTTTACGTTTGGGGATTTATCGGGCTGGCTGCCAAAACGCAATATTCGAAAAACATTCCGCAGGTTGGATGTTGCCCCATT
>NZ_JAXGWW010000322.1:0-1738 GCF_040773105.1 Lentilactobacillus sp. | reverse complement strand
TCGGTAAGCATTCTTAGGAAAGCCACTCCAAACCGAAGAGGTTACTTCGGCGTGATTGATGTTGTTATTTGCAATGTAATTATTGACACTGCTTGCCCCCGCAGTGTGACTGAGTCCAAACAACCCGATTGCCGCAAATGATAGCGAGCAAAGGGCCGTTAAAATCGCTCTTTTCTTCAATTTAATTATTCCCTTCAGATCTTTTTAATTGTTTCGGTTTTAAGTTTCTTTAATGTTTATTATATTTTTACATAGCCGGATTTCGCTACAAACATTAATATAAACGATTTGTATGTAACAATTCAACCAACAAAAAAGCCCACAGACCGCGATATAACGCGACCCTGTGGGCTTTGGTGGACAAATTGTCAATCATATTAAGAGTTCTTGACAAAATCCTTAAATTCAGGCACAAACGACTGATATATCAACCGTTTGCCCCTGTAATAATTACTTATTGGAAAGCTTAGCGATGTGTAGCTTTCTCTGGCACTCTGGACAAATCCCGGTGACTTCCATTTGAGTTCCAGTGACTAAAAAGTCGGTTTTATCACGGGTTGTTTGTTGGACATGCTTGACCAACTCTGGATAATCATCATCAAAAATGTCGATAATTTTACCACAGTTTTCACAGATGGCATGGTAGTGGGGGACACCAAAGTAATCATAGCGGATACCGCCATCATTATTTGGCAGCTCAATGACCAAGCCATTGTCGACCAGCATCTTAAGGGTATTGTAAATTGTTGCCACACTTAAATTGGGCAGTTTAGCCTCAATCCCATCGCGAATGGTTTCAACGTCAGGATGATTATGGTGGGTAATTAAATAATCCAGAATAATCTCGCGTTGAGGTGTGATTCGGATGCCTTGTTTTTTAAGTTGGCCGAGTGAATGTTTAAGGGTTGCGTTAGTCATTTTGAAGCACCTCCATGAGGAGCGGTTGGCTCATTTATCTTTTCAAGTTTATTATAATTCATCCTGTACTTTAGAACAATTCTAATATGCTATTGAAAAATATTCAACCATGTCGACTCAACATTTACACTTATTTAGATTCAGTCCAATGTTTAGATGAGTTCAATGATAAAAGCAGATTCGGTCGTTTTCTTGAACCCAATCGATTGCAACTGCTCGGTTAGCTGAGGTGTTGGTTGGCTGACGGTCACGGATAGTTGTTCGAAAGTAAAATGATCCTTTGAAAATTGAATCGTTCGTTCCACAACTTCAGGTATGTAACGTTCGTGAGCTTGATCAACGATGAATTCAATTGAGCCGGTGTCAACTGGGGGTTCAAATCCCACCAGGCTGATGATGCCGACAAATTGATTAGAATTGGAGTCGGTCATCCCCCAAGTCAATTCCTGGCCGTTCATCACCCGCTGCATGATGTGATTGATATTTTTGACGGTATCTAAAATTTCGTTTGGCATTTTTTCAGCCTTGATGGTTGTGATGGTTTTCTTTGAATAAAGGTCATCCACTAATTTGACGGGCGTTTGCGTCAACCAATCCAAGGTGAGATGGCTGGTTAAAACAGGGTGGAATTTTTCAAATGACTTCATAAATTCAATTCCTTTCGTGAAAAAGTTTTCAAACGTTTGTTGGTTTGGATTTAGATGTGGCATAATGAGTATATAAACTTTTGTTGGAGGGACAATCTTGATAGAAAAATATTTGCTTGGAACCTACACTCGAAGAATCAGTAAGGGTGTTTACCAGTTAGAATTAGACACTG
>NZ_JAXGWW010000321.1:0-1760 GCF_040773105.1 Lentilactobacillus sp. | reverse complement strand
ATTGAATACATCAACGGCACGGATCTAAAGACATTGATCCGAAAAAAGGGTAGTTTCAGCATTGAGGATACTGTAGGCTTGTTGGTTCAAGCGTGCGCAGGCGTAGGTTACGCCCATCGAGCGGGTTTGGTGCATTGCGATATCAAGCCGCACAACATGCTTGTTTCAAACGATTTTCGCCTTAAGGTCACCGATTTTGGAATTGCACGCGCACTTGCCAGCATTCATCCCGATGAGAAAAGTGAAATTGTTTGGGGATCACCTCATTATTTTTCACCGGAACAAGCCGCGGGCGGTCCGCCATCTCCTGCATCTGATGTTTATTCATTGGGCGTTATATTGTACGAAATGTTAACGGGAAAACTACCATTTGAATCAAGCGATGCGACCGAGCTCTCTAAAATGCATCGCACGAACGACCCAATTCCGCCACGCAAAATCAACCGGGCTATCCCACAATATCTCGAAGAAATCACCCTTAAAGTTTTATCAAAAGAACCATCTGCCCGTTATCGAACCGCCGATCAGTTGGGACGTGTTCTAATGTCTTTCAAAGATGTCAACGAAGACAAAACAGGACCTATCGTCCTCCCCCAACCAGCAAAAACCAATCCATCTACAAATTCTAAACCCGCCCCGTTATTAAAAGACGATCATAAACCAGCATTCCAACCTGTTCAACCTCAGGAAGAAGCAGTAGTGGACGAGGGCAAAGAACATAGCGTCGATTGGTTAACCTGGTTGCTCGGTTTATTGGCATTTACAGCAATTTTTGGGTTGATCCCATTCTGGCTTTATATTTATTACGCGGTCAATCCTTAAGGATCAGTAAAGGAATGCTATGACGATCATAATCGCCCCCTCGATTCTCTCAGCAGATTTCACCAAACTTGGTGTTCAGGTCAAGGAAGCCGAAAAAGCTGGCGCAGACTGGATTCATGTTGATGTTATGGATGGTCGATTTGTGCCCAACATTACTTTTGGTCCAATGATTGTTAAAGCTGTTCGGCGTGCCACAACATTGCCTATCGATGTCCACCTGATGATTGTCGAGCCAGAAAAGCATTTGCAGGCTTTTGCAGATGCTGGCACAAACCACTTAACCGTCCACTATGAAACATGCCCACACATTCATCGCACCTTAGAAAATATTCGCGAATTGGGAATGTCACCTGGAATTGTAATCAATCCGGGAACGCCAATAAACACCCTGGAAGAACTTCCCCAGTATTTTGAAAAAGTCTTGATCATGACCGTCAACCCGGGTTTTGGCGGTCAGTCCTTCATCCCCAGCATGTACGAGAAAATTCGCAAAACAAGAGATTTCCTTAAAAAAAACGGATCAAAAGCGATGATCCAGGTTGACGGCGGAATCAGCCCTGAGACAATCAAAGCATGCTATCAGGCTGGGGCAGACAATTTTATTGCGGGATCTGCCATTTTTGGTCATCAAAACGGTATTGCTGCTGGAATCAAAGCCTTGCGTGAGGCACTCAAGTGATGCTATTAAAGCAAAAATCGCGACATGTTGCCGCGACTATTGCATCGATTGTGTGTTAAAACTATTTAGTGGCTTTGGTTAAAGTTCGAATACAACGCGTGCACAATGTCTTTTTGACCATTTTGCCGTCTTCATAAACCGTAACCTGTTGAAGATTTGGTTTGAATGTACGTTTTGTTGCTCGCATGGAGTGACTTCGGTTCTGACCAAAGGTGGTTTTTTTACCACAATGTTCGCAAATCGCCATGATGTCGTCCTT
>NZ_JAXGWW010000320.1:0-1764 GCF_040773105.1 Lentilactobacillus sp. | reverse complement strand
TCAGATGCCTTGGAAGCGATTAGTTACATCAACGCCGACCAAGTTGCCCGAGTCGACATTAAGCCGGCAGTTGACGCTGCCGAAAAATCGGTTGAAGACAATCAGATTCAAATTGATGACTTTAACAAGGGAAATATCAAGGCCCGCCAACGGATGATTGCCCAGTACGCAATTGCCGGAGCAAAGAAAGGGGCCGTTGTTGGCACTGACCACGCCGCTGAAGCCGTGACCGGCTTTTACACGAAATTCGGAGATGGGGCTGCCGACATTACCCCGCTTTGGCGTTTGGATAAGGAACAGGGCAAACAATTGCTGAAGCTGCTGGGCGCTCCTGAGCACCTCTATCAAAAGGTTCCGACTGCTGATTTGGAAGACAATCGGCCGGCGCTTCCGGATGAAGTTGCCCTCGGCGTTACCTACCAAGACATTGATGCTTATTTGGAAGGCCAAGATGTTTCGGTCAAGGCAGCTGAAACGATTGAAGGCTGGTACGACAAGACCCAGCATAAACGCCACACGCCGATTAACGTCTACGATACATTTTGGAAGTAGATATTTAGTGACTTTTCATTAGTGGTTAGGTATAATTACGATAAATAAAGGGAGTAACCAGCAATTTCGATTGCGATTATCTCGTCAACGTGAAATACTCGTATTTCCGGGATAAATCTTAAATGGTGAGACTTATGAATTCTTTTAGCGAGGAATTTATGGGTCTCTTTTCTTTTAGAGGAGGAAATCAATGAAACAAGAACAAAAACAGTTTTATCAGCGGACGGTCGATGACGTGATGAGCCAAATGAAGGCCAACCCGCACGGCCTGACTGATCAGGAAGTCCGGGACCGTCGAGAACAGTTTGGCCCCAATAAATTAACGTCCAAGCGGCGGACAACGATCATCGAAAAGTTTTTTGCCCAGTTCAAGGATTTGATGATCATCATTTTGATTGTCGCCGCGATTATCGCTGGATTCGCCGGTGAAACGGTGGACGCCATCATTATCCTTGCGGTTGTAATTTTAAACGCGATCTTTGGGGTATTTCAGGAATCGAAAGCAGAAAACGCGATTGATTCACTCAAAGAAATGTCGGCGCCAATGGCAACGGTTCTTCGAAATGGCGAGTCCCAGTCGGTTAAAAGCGAGGATATTGTCCCGGGAGACATTGTTCTTCTGGAGGCAGGAGACGTCGTGCCAGCCGATATTCGATTGACTGAAGCTAATTCCTTAAAGATTGAAGAAGCAGCCCTTACAGGTGAATCTGTGCCCGTTAACAAGCAGGTCACGCCAATTGTTGATCATGATTTACCATTGGGCGACCGAAAAAATCTTGGATTTATGAATAGTAACGTCACTTCCGGAAGGGCAGTCGGAGTGGTGATTGGAACCGGAATGAACACCGAAGTCGGAAAGATTGCCCACATGCTCAATACGACTGAAGAAACCACTACGCCACTTCAGGAAAACCTCAAATCGCTAGGGAAAATGCTGACCGTATTGATCCTGGTGATCGCGGTGATCGTCTTTGGTGTTGGGATGTGGCGGGGCCAGGAAAGCTTAATTAATATGCTTTTAACCGCCATTTCATTAGCGGTGGCCGCCATTCCTGAAGGACTTCCGGCGATCGTGACCGTGACGTTGGCGTTGGGAACCCAGCAGATGGCCCGCCACCGTGCGTTGATTCGTAAACTGCCGGCCGTTGAAACCCTTGGCAGTACAGACGTGATTGCCTCGGACAAGACTGGGACGTTGACCCAGAATAAAAT
>NZ_JAXGWW010000319.1:0-1776 GCF_040773105.1 Lentilactobacillus sp. | reverse complement strand
GAAGTTGTGAAAACCGCCCTCAACGATGGCATCAGCTTGCTTGATACGGCATTTATGTATGGACTAGGCAAATCCGAAGAAATTATTGGAGATGTCACTCAGAATTTTGATCGTTCCAACTTCGTCATTGCCTCTAAGGCTGCCCAGGATCCAAATAACGACTTAAAGCCCAATAACGATCCCAAGTTCCTCACCAAATCAATTGATGAGGCGTTGGAACGCTTAAAAACCGATTATATCGATATCTTCTACATTCACTTTCCAGATGATCACACACCAAAGGCCGAGGCCGTGGACGCTCTGGCTCAAGCAAAGAAAGCCGGAAAAATTCGAGCAATCGGAATTTCCAACTTTACGCTCGACCAAATTAAAGAAGCCAACGCGGACGACCAGGTTGATGTTGTCGAAAATCACTATAGTTTATTACATCGGGATGCCGAAAAAGAAGTCTTCCCTTACCTCAAAGCCAATCATATTTCGTTTGTTCCTTATTTTCCACTGGCTTCGGGTTTACTAACAGGCAAATATCACCAAAGCGATGCCGGTAAATTCAGCCAGTTCTCTACAGATGAATTTAACAACATTATCGCCAGTTTGGCGCGAGTCAAAGCAATTGCCGACAGACATCAAGCGACAATCGCCCAGACCATTTTAGCTTGGTATATCGCTAACCCTAACATTGCCGTGGTAATCCCTGGCGCCAGAGTTCCCGACCAAGTTGACAGCAACGCCAAGGCGCTGGACGTCCAGTTGAGCCAGGCAGAATTCAATGAAATTGATCAGTTGTTTTAGTGGATTCAAATAATCGATTACAAATTAATAGTTGAAATAAGGCCGAGTCGGAAGCGAACACTTTTGACTCGGCCTTATTTGTCTGGTAATTCCATATTATCTAATTGAACGCGCTCCAACCTGGCTGATGCTAACAAACGGCATCACATCTCAAAAATATAATCACGTACCTGCTGGGCGGCTCGCAAACCAAAGACAACAGTTTCCGATAGCGAGTTTCCACCGATGCGATTACCCCCATGAAGCCCGCCAACCACTTCGCCGACCGCATATAGACCGGGAATTGGCTGACCATCGTCTCTTAATACTTCAGCCTGATCGTTAGTTTTAACGCCACCCATTGTGTAATGAATCGCAGGAGCAACGTGAATTGCGGCGTATGGTGGCGTTTCAAGCAAGTAACGCCCTGTCTTGCGACCAAATGCAATATCCAGTCGATTAGAAACCGACTCATTCCACTTGTCAACAGTTCGAGAAAGGGTTTCACCATCCACGCCAAGCTCTTGAGCAAGACTGGTTAGATTATCAGCGGACTTAACTAAGCCCACATGATCATAAAAGTCAATGGCTTTGGCACGGCTTCGAACAGCCGCATCAAAAATTAGATATGCACCGGTACCGCCTAATTTTTCGATCGCAGCTGTGACCTTGTCGCGGGTTTCCAGTTCATTCACAAACCGGTTACCGTTTTGATCAACCAGGATTGCACCCTCGCCGCGGACGGTTTCGCCGATCAGATAAACATGATCGGTATCTTGCTGGACGGTTGGGTGAACTTGAATTCGATCCATATCAACCAACCTTGCGCCAATGTCTTTAGCAAGTAAAATGCCGTCCCCGGTGTTGCCCGGTTGATTAGTCGTCTGATACTTGTTTAAATCAGGTCGGTACTCGCTAATCAATTTCTTGCTTGCCCCAAAACCACCCGTAGCGATGATAACGGCCCTCGATTGGATTATTTGTTGACCCACCTCGGTTTGAATT
>NZ_JAXGWW010000318.1:0-1779 GCF_040773105.1 Lentilactobacillus sp. | reverse complement strand
GCCGTTATTTCACCGGTTGGTTCACTGACCCACGACGGTAAGAAGCACGTCTTCTATAGCGAAACCGAACCGGGCCCCGTTACACAAAAGCTTTACGACACGTTATTTGGTATCCAATCAGGTGACGTTGAAGATAAGTACGGTTGGGTTGTTCCAGTTGAATAATCCGTTATAAAATTAAAGGTAAGCGGTCACTCTACTCAGGAGTGCAGCTTGCCTTTTAATTTTGACTTTAAGAACCAATTGACATTTGGGTGTCAATTCATTAGAATATGAGAAATTGGTTAGACCGATTGAGATGCTGACATCAACCTAACCCCCCAGGAGGAGAAATTTATGGCAAAAGCACAACCGGCTTCAGAAATTGATTGGACAAACTTAGGCTTTGATTACATGGACTTACCTTATCGTTTCTTGGCACACTACCAAGATGGCAAATGGGACAACGGTGAGTTAACAGAAGATGGTACGCTACATATCAGTGAGGGCTCGACTGGTCTTCATTACGGTCAGGCCGACTTTGAAGGCTTAAAGGCTTATCGGACCAAAGACGGCAGTATTAACTTGTTTCGCCCGGATCAAAACGCGAAACGGATGCAACGTTCTTGTGCACGGCTGTTAATGCCGGCATTTCCAGAGGATAAGTTCATTGCTGCTGTTAAACAAGTTGTTGCGGCAAATGCCGACTATGTGCCACCATACGGCACTGGCGGCACCCTTTATTTACGGCCATTAATGATTGGTGTCGGTGGCAATATCGGAGTTCATCCAGCTGATGAATACATTTTCACGATTTTTGCGATGCCAGTGGGCGCGTATTATAAGGGCGGCTTAAAGCCAACCAACTTCACAACGTCTTACTATGATCGGGCAGCGCCTCATGGAACCGGTCAAAGCAAAGTCGGCGGCAATTACGGCGGTAGTTTGTTACCAGGTGATGAAGCCCATAAAGCAGGTTATTCGGATGTGATCTATTTGGATCCGGCGACACACACCAAGATTGAAGAAGCCGGTTCAGCGAACTTCTTTGGTATTACCCAGGATAATGAATTTGTGACCCCTAAATCCGATTCGATTTTACCAAGTATCACCAAATACTCATTGTTATATTTGGCAGAGAATCGACTGGGATTGAAGCCGGTTGAAGGCGATGTCTTCATTGACGACCTGGATCGTTTTAAAGAAGCCGGTGCCATGGGAACTGCAGCTGTCATTGCACCAATCGGCGGCATTGAGTATAAGGACCAGTTACACGTCTTTTACAGTGAGACCGAGGTTGGCCCAACAACCCGTAAGTTATACGATGAATTAACTGGAATTCAATTCGGAGACGTTGAAGCGCCTGAGGGATGGATCCAAAAAGTTGAAGTTTAATCATCATCTCACAGCCGTTCTGATCATTGTTGATTGGGCGGCTGTTTTGCCAGATAAATCAAAGGAGGAATCAATTTGTTGAAACGAGAGGGCCATTCACACACCGAATTTTGTCCCCACGGCAGCGGTGACGACGTTGAATTGATGATTCAAAAAGCGATCAAATTAGGCTTTCAAGAATACAGCATTACCGAGCACGCACCGTTGCCCAAACAATTTGCCCAGCTGTACGCCGGCCAGAAAACAGGGCTGACTGAAGCCGCAATGGCCGCAGGCGACCTTGACGCCTATTTTGAAAAAGCCAACCGGATGAAGGCAAAATATGCGGACCAAATTAAAATTCGGATTGGGTTTGAGGTTGACTACCTGCCGGACTTCACTGATTGGACGCGTGAGTTTCTAGAT
>NZ_JAXGWW010000317.1:0-1793 GCF_040773105.1 Lentilactobacillus sp. | reverse complement strand
GCTGGTTTGGTCGTTGTTCATTAAGCTGGCTTTCATATCAGCGAGATAACGCTTATCCGAGTTCAAATAACTCATAAACGGGGCAATGGATTTTGAATTAATTTCCAAACTTGGATCAGTCGTTGTCATGTACTTAACCGTCGCGTCAGTGTCGTTGTCATGCATGGCAGTAATCATATCATCAACTTGTTTGGATTTACTGTATTTGCCGGCACCATAGAAGTAAGTACCGACTAGGATCAAAATGACTAAAATAATTAGACTGATCCAGATTTTCTTTTTACGGGAACCCTTTTTCCGCTTTCGGTTCCGTTTCGGTGCCTTTTTAGTCACGGTAGAATCAGTTTCAAGTGGTTCGGCCGGTTTGGAATCAGGTTCATACGTTGGTTTTACGTCATTATTAGTCGGCTTATTCGTACTGGTCGTTACAGGCTTTAAGCGATAACCGCAGTTTTGACAGAATACATCATCGGGACTTACTTTCGCCCCGCAATTTGGACATGTTGACATATTACTCACCTCTGAGATTTAAATTGATTGAAGATGTAACGATAAGCATTAGGTAAAGCCCGGTTCCAGTACGGCCAGTTGTGATTGCCAAAGTGGTCGACCTGATAGGTTGGTTTGATCTGATGCTGTTGCAACTGTTTAACAAATAGATTAACGTCAGCGATTGGCACCGTCGTATCAAGCGCGGTGGTTTCAATGTAAAAATGAGCTGGCGATTTTTCCTGGTTTAAGTAGTTCGCTAAATAACGGCTTGGCTGAGCTTGTTCAAAGGCCTGCTGGTTAAAGGCGCCATTGACCTTAAAGGCATCCACTTGCGCATTAGTTTGCACGGTTGGTGGCACCTTTTGCCAGATGGCCGGTGAAACTAACGCGGCAACTGAAAAGAGGTGCGGATGACGGAAAGTCAATCGCGCAGCGCCATAGCCACCCATTGAAATGCCGCCGATTGCCCGTTGGTTTTGACCGGCTAGCTGGTACGCTTTGGTTGTTTCAGGAATGAGGTTATTAGTGATAGCAGATTCCATTTTCTCTTTAGTGGTATTTAAGTAGAATGAATTACCACCATCGGGGAAAATCGCAACCACGGGTAAATGCTTTTGAGCCACCAGTCGATCCAAATAAGCCTTGGAATGCGCTTGTGCAGTCAAATTGGTTTCATCGCCGTAAAGGCCATGCAACATATAAATGACTGGGAAATGCGTCCCTTGTTGCTTTAAACGGTCATAGTTCCGTGGCAAATACACGCGGTACCGCCAGTTTCGGTGCAGTTGCGAACTGTACATCGTCCGTGACAGGACGCGACTAGGTGTTGGTGCCACGGTGGCTTGCTTTTGACGTGGAACCGGTTTTGGCTTCTCCGACTGCTTGGTAGTCTGTTCTTGTTTTGAATGATTCTGGCCAGTTTGTTTTGCCGGTGGATTTAACGAATGCACCAGCCCACCAAGGATTACCCCAATAATCACGATGGCGCTGATAACAACTGCCCAGAGGTTTCTTTTCACGACTAAGCCCCCTCATAACCCTGTCAAGAATTGAAAACTTAATATTAAGATAATTCTACGTGAATGATAAGAACGTTTCAAGACTGGTGGGAATAGAATATAGTAGACGATTGTCTAACTACAGTGTGAAACCGCTTTATTTATCGTTGTCCATATTTTGATTAATTTACGGAAAGAAAGTCAAAAAAATTTCAAAAAAATTATTACAATTTAAGGAAAATAATGTGCCGCTCTGTGGGCAATGGAAACGTTATCGACTTTTGAAGATGGGAAAGGCATGAG
>NZ_JAXGWW010000316.1:0-1863 GCF_040773105.1 Lentilactobacillus sp. | reverse complement strand
TGACCACCAGACGATTGCGCTTTTGGCTTCATCGACAACACTTTGTCCTGACCATTTCGGTCAACTTTGACGGTAATTTTTTTATTTGCTTTAGACCGGATCTGGACAGTTAAATCTTCCCAGTCAGTCGTCTTATGCCCATTGACTTCAATAATCCTGTCGCCTGATTTCATACCAGCAGAACGGGCAACCGAATTAGTCGGCATGACATCCACCTTGTTGGTATTGGACTGGACGCCACCTTGAACAAACCCAAGAATGGTATAAACCAAAATTGCCAGCAATAAGTTGTTAAAAACGCCGGCAACGTTGGTCAACATCCGGTTGGGCAAAGAAGCTGACTGAAACTGAACGTCACGCGGTGCAATTTGCAGAGCTGTCCCGTCTTTTTCAATGATTGTCGCATCGTGATCCACAGGATATGATTTGACCTGAGTCTCATCACCATTTTCATAGCCTTTGACGTATAGATCCGTGTCTAAGTTGGTATCGGTTACGGTCAAAGGAATCCCTTGAAACAGTGAATGCTTATTACTGGTATTAATTGAGGTTACAACGCCTTGATCATTTAATTGTAGTGTGACCGGCGTTCCCGGCTTAAGTTCATCTTCACCATCATCTGCTTCGCCTGCCATCCGCACGTAACCGCCAAGCGGCAGCAGCCTCAAGGTAAACGTTGTGCTGTTTTTTCGGTAGTAGAAGACTTTGGGTCCCATTCCAACGGAAAATTCGCGGACTAAAATCCCCGATCGTTTTGCGGTAATGAAATGGCCGAACTCATGAAAGATCACCAGAATCCCAAAGACGATGATGAAAACAATAATTGTAGTTATCAAGTGACACTTTCCTCCTAAAAACTAAATGATACCAACCAAATGAAGCATTGGTAACACAAACAGTAAACTATCGAAGCGGTCTAAAATTCCACCATGTCCTGGTAGAATTTTTCCTGAATCCTTAACGCCATAGTAGCGCTTAAGTGCAGATTCAATCAAATCACCAAATTGACCAGCTATAGAAAGAATAATCGTGATGATGAACATTTGCAATAAGGAATGTCCTGAAACCGGATAGAAGTAGACGAACGTCGTGCAAAGAATCGTCGCTGCAAGTGAGCCGCCAATTGATCCTTCCCAAGTTTTGTTTGGACTAATTCTTGGGGCTAATTTATGTTGACCGAACATCCGGCCAAAAATGTAAGCACCGCTATCGGTAACCCAGACAATGAACAGTGCGTATAGTAACACCGTCAGGCCGATTTCTCGGGCGGCAACAAAGTAGTGAAAGCCCATTCCAATATATAACATGCCCAGTGCAATAACGCCGGCATCGTCAAATGAAAAAAGGTTTCGACTCAATACGGTCATCAATAAAAGCATCAAGACGAACAGGAAAAAGACAAATGTCTGGCTGATATGCCCCGGTAAAAAGCCGACCCAGGAATCAGGTAGAATCAAAACACTGACCCCAAGATAGGCAATGATGGATTCAGGTGAAATCAATAACTTCTTTTTCATCACGAGGATTTCAGAGATCGCAACAATCCCCAAAACAAGAGCGGCAATATCCACCCAGATGCCACCCATAATGATGATCGGTATAAATATTAGTAACGCTACTACAGCAGTTATCACACGTTGTCTCACTGTGTATCTCCCCTATTAGTCGTATCGAGGCCCCCGAAGCGACGGTCCCGATGCTGATATTCTAAAATCATATGATCGAACACATCTTTATCAAAGTCAGGCCAAAGAACGTCCGTAAAGACCAGTTCACTGTAGGCAATCTGCCAAAGCAAGAAATTTGAAATGCGCTCTTCCCCGCTGGTTCGAATCAGCAGGTCCGGATCAGCTAATTGACCTA
>NZ_JAXGWW010000315.1:0-1867 GCF_040773105.1 Lentilactobacillus sp. | reverse complement strand
TGAGTTTAAAACCCGTTATATCGCTGAGTTGGATGCCAACCCAGACCGGGAAAAATTTCTCGAATTAATTAAGTCCCACCTTGCTGAAGGCAACGTCATTATGCTTTACGGCGCAAAGGACGAAACCCACAACCAAGCAGTGGTGTTAAAGGATTATCTGGATAAAATTTTATAAGCAAAAAAAGATCACTCTAATCAGTGATCTTTTTTAATGCTGCTATCTGTGCTTTGATACCTGCCAGACTCAGTTCAGTGGTACTCGAAAATTTAATATCCGCGCTATCAATTTCCGCTGCATCACCAACACCAATTGATAACGCGCCAGAGCCATTCAGTGCCGTCAGACCCGTTTTCGAATCCTCAACACCCATACATTCATTTGGCGCTAAGTTCAGTAATGCCGCAGCCCGCACGTAAATCTCCGGGTCTGGTTTATTGTGCGTCAGCTTGGCAGGATCAACGATCAACGGAAAGTAATCCGTCAGCTGCATTTTGCTTATTTCTAACGGTGCGTTCACCGAAGCTGATGCTAATACGATACCGTAATGCTGGGCTTTGAGCTCATCTAAAAATGAAATGACACCAGGCAAGACATCCGCCGGCGACATGTGTTCAATTAATTTTAGATACATTTGATTCTTTTGCTCACCCAGCCGTTGTTGCTCAACGGCCGTATACTGGGAAAGTTGATTGCCGGCTTTCAGAATTGCTTTCACCGCATCCTGCCGGTTCATTCCGAGAACCGTCTCAGTCAGGGCTGTGGTCCAGTTAATGCCAAGCTTATCGGCTAACTGCCGCCAAGCCTGCAAATGGTACTGAGAGGAATCGGCAATCACCCCGTGAAGATCAAAGAGAACCCCAGAGTATTGCTTTAATTTAGCCATGTGTGCCACCTCATTTAAGGACAAAAGCCCTTTCATTTTGAAAAAACTCCCGTATAATAGAATCGTTATGGAGGGATCGGCGCGTGTATCAGGATAACGGAAAACCAACTATTATAGGAGATTTTATTTTACTTATCATTTCTATTATAATCAATTCATTGGGAAACGCACTAACCGTTTCGCTTAACTTAGGCAGTGCTTTATGGACCGCTTCGGCTGTCAATATGTCCCATTTGTTCAAAATGAATCTAGGCAACATTTTGCTGCTGGAAGGGATTGCCGTGATTCTGGCTAACGCTTTGTTACTGCGTCAATTTGACTGGCACCGGATGCTGGGCAATCTCGTTTTTATGATTCCGTTCAGTTATTTAGTCAGTGGGCTTGCCCACGTCCTGACTGTCTTTCACATCCAGCAGCTATCAGTCGTTCCTGCTGTGAGTTTAGACATTGTGGGCGTCATGATGATTGGCTGCGGTATTTCAATTTACCAGCGGATTAATTTAATCCTCCACCCAAACGATGATCTCATGCAGATTTTACGATTCAGGTTTCTGCATGGGAATGCCGTTCTGGCTTCTTTAACCGCCTTTCTCACACCAATTCTGATCATCCTCATCTGCGTATTGATTCAACATCAGATATGGGCGGTCAATATTGGTACCGTGGTTGCGTTGCTCTTTCAAGGGACATTCATTGCCTTGAGCGACCGTTTCGTCTTCAAAAAATTAAAACATCAACGTCTTTAAAATCGAAAAAGCTCGCCGACACAAATCCTGTGTGGCGGGCTTTTTGAATCATTTTAATTTAGAACGAAAACTCATCGACAACTTCAAATGACACGTTAGCATTTTGCTTGATCATTTTGGCTACTGGGCAATAGTTCTTAGCTTCGTCAACTAAGGCTTGTGCCTGATCATGGTCAACGCCAGCCATCAAGACTTCAACGCGCACCACAAACTTGTAACCAGTATCATCCTTTAATT
>NZ_JAXGWW010000314.1:0-1883 GCF_040773105.1 Lentilactobacillus sp. | reverse complement strand
TAATGATATGGGAATTGGCCGTAATGCCAAAGAAGTCTTGCGAACCTTGCAAGCCGCTCAATTTGTCGCCGAACATGGTGATCGGGTATGCCCAGCCAATTGGCAGCCAGGTGAAAAGACGTTACAGCCTGGTACCAAGTTGGTGGGTAAGATTTAGATCAATCAAGGGTTGAAAATAAAAACGGAGACGGTTAACGCACAGAATTAGAATGCGTTGACCGTCTCCGTTTTAAATTGGCAACTTTTAATAAAACGATGGTTTATCCCAGTTGGTATTCGGTTCGTTGACGCCCAAACTCTTACGGGCGAACTTGCGCGACTGGTCGTTTAAGATGTCGACAATCAATTGAGCGACGGCCTGACGGCTTACTTGGGTGCCGCCAAATGGTTTGCCGCTTTCGGTAAGTTCGTAGTTGGTATTGCCATCTTTGTTATAAAGCCAGGCTAACCGAAGCAGCGTATAGGTCAAATCGGAATCCTCGACGGCTTTCGCAGTGACTTTCCGCTTGGTGATTGAACTTTCAATCATACTGGTATTCCACTGGCCAAAGGCGCCCTTAACTTCATCTTCAATGCCTAAGACGGTTGCGCCAATCAATTGACGGACGTGGTGGGCATCCATTGCGGCGATGATATTCTTAACCGACGTGATATCACGCATTTCGTTGAGGTAAACCGCATCGACGCCATCCATTGCGGCGTTTAACGTGGCCGTATCATTGAAGTCACCATCAATCAAGGTTTCACGACTGGGATCGCTCGCTTTGATCCGGCTTTGGGCGTTCCGTGCGTACAATTTCAAATTAAAATCAGTTTGTTTTAAAAGCTGGGGGATCAAGAAACTTGAGATCTGCCCGGCAGCTCCGAGAATTAATACAGTTTTCAAATAAATTCCTCCCTAAAATGATTTTGGGTCCGCCTTTACTATACCGCAAATCTGCGTTTGAGTATCGGTGAGCAATCGTTTTAGGGAGGAATTTAATTTATTATTGATCTAAGTCTTGAAGTGCTTGTTGAGCTGCGACGTTCATAATGTTCCAAGGACGGTCAAATCCTGGTTGGAAGAAGAAGTCGGCGTATGCCAAATCATCGAGGGTCATCTTGCCTTGAATGGCGAGACTGATGGCATTGATGTTGGCAGTGACGTCTCGTTTCGACATAATCTGAGCACCTAAGATGAGGTGACTGTCTGGATCAAATGTCAACTTGAAGAAAACGGTCTGATTACCAGCTTCGTCGGGAACAAATGGGGGTTGGGTGGTGTCCGTGACAAAGACGGATTGACTCTTCACGCCATTTGCATCCGAAGTACCTTCTTTGATACCGGTTGAAGCAAAGTGGTAATCAAAGACTGACAGGGCAGATGAACCGGAGACGGCTGGCATTTTCATGTCATGGCCAAGAACGTTCTTGGCAGCGATTCGTCCCTGACGACGGGCGTTGGTAGCCAAGGCAATTTGTAATTCTTTGCCAGTCGGCGCATAGGGCACCTTAGTGCTGTCACCAACGGCATAAATATCGGGTTGGCTGGTTTCCAAATGGTCGTTGACCTTGACTAATCCCTTATTATTCAGCTCAAGGGTATCTTTCAACCAGCCGGTGTTAGCTTTAATGCCGGCGGTTTCAATCACTAAATCACTTGGGTATTCGGCTTGATCAGTCTTAACAGCACTAACTTTGCCGTCTTGGCCGATAAATTCTTTAACCGACTGACCCGTTGCCAAGTAGATATTATGATCTTTCAGAGTATCTGACAATATATCCGTGAATTCCTGGTCCAAATAAAGTGCCAGTGGGCGAGGAAGCAAGTCGATCAAAGTGACGTGTTTGCCAGCTTTGGAAAAGACTTCTGCTGCTTCGATGCCAATGTAGCCGGCACCAAT
>NZ_JAXGWW010000313.1:0-1921 GCF_040773105.1 Lentilactobacillus sp. | reverse complement strand
GTGATACCCCAATTGTCGGCAGATCCAGTGACTCATGCAGGTGATGGGCACCGGCCTGTTGGGCGATATCGATAATTTTGGACCCCGGGTGGTTGATCACCGGCCGTTTGCTGGTGATATCGATGGTCAGATGATAGCCAGTTTTTAGGTTTAACTCTTCAATCATTTGGTGGAGCTTGTTGATGATTGTTTGGTTATCAAATTCTGGAATTGTTCGAACCTTTACTTGAAGGCTTGCCTTGTCAGGAATGCTGTTAATTTGTTTGCCACCGGAAATGATGGTCGGTGCGTAAATGGTTTCGCCTAAAATCGGATTACTTGCCTGGATACTTTGGTAGAACTGCTTTTCCTTGAGGTAATAGTTTACCAGCATATCAATGGCATTGACGCCCATTTTTGGCATGGATGAATGAGCTGCCTTTCCGTGGGCGGTGACTTTATACATTAACCAGCCTTTGTGAGCAAAAAAGATAAAATGTTGTTCAGGTGCTTTTTGATCGTGGCTGATAGCGTGGAGTTGAGCAGCCAATTCCGGCGTGAATTTTGCGCCACCACTGTCGACGTAAGCATCGAGGCGTTGCTTTGAAACACCGCTGGGTTCGCCGATCACTACCGCGTCTAAATCATCCACGTAGCCTTTATCTGCTAAAAGCTTGGATCCGAGTTCGCCAACTTCTTCTCCCATCGTGACATATAGTCTCAGCTTACCGCTTTTGATCGCCTGTGACTCAACCAGGTTCATGAAGGCAATTGTGAGGCCAGCCAGGCCACCTTTCATGTCGGCTGCCCCACGGCCGTATAAACGGTTGTCCCGAACGTCTGGGGCAAAAGGCGGTGTTGTCCAGGTTGACACAACCCCTTCATGGACAACGTCGGCATGACCAGAGAAACCCAGAACCGGGCCAGGATGGCCGGAATCAAATTCGGCGACGAGGTTATCCCGATTATCCGAATATTGAACGAATTTTGAGTCAATATGGTGAGCTGCCAGTAGGTCATGGATATAAGCAGTGACGAGATGCTCATTTCCGTTGACTGTTCTAAATGCGACTAAATCCTTGAGAATCTGAATTTTCTCTTCCTTATTCATAAACCGTTAGTCCACCTTACCTTTTTGATTGAAGTAGTTGAGTAATGTTAAAGCCGCCTGCTCATGAAATTTGGCAGCGTACTGAAGACCGTCCGGATTGGCAATAAAATCCGGGTGGTGCAGGTTGGCCTGGCCTTTACTTCCCATGAATGCGTAACATCCCGGCACTAGTTGTTCATATTCTGCGAAGTCATCGTCGGCATTGGATGGAATGGCGGGTATGACCGTCATGAATTTATGAGCTTCTTCAGCAATCAGATCGGTCATGATTTTACTATTGTCAACCGGCGCCGGTCCCTCATCCCAGGTGATCGCCGCGGTTTGGCCATAGGCTTTGGCCGTCGAGTCAACGATTTCATAGAACCGTTTTTTCGCAAGTGCCCGATCAGCGGCTGAAAAGGTTCGGATGGTTCCCTTAAATCCGGCCGTTTCGGGGATCACATTATTCGTTTGGCCCCCTCTGATTGCACCGATGGTGAGGACTAACCGGTCCGATGGCGAAATATTTCGACTTACGATGGTCTGGAGCGTCATGATAATGTTTGCCGTGGCCACAATTGGATCGCGTCCGGTTTGAGGCATGGCGGCATGAGAGCCAACACCGGTGATCGTCACATCAAAGTTGTCGTTTGAAGCCATCAACTTGCCAACTTTCATCCCAACGGTTCCAACGGGAATGGTTGGCATATTATGAATACCGGATATGGCAGAAACACCCTTTAAAACGCCCGCTTGAATCATCTCCTTTGCGCCAACGTGCCGCTCTTCTCCAGGTTCAAAAATTAGCCGGACTCGCCCGGACAGCTGCCCTTCCTGATATTTAAGGAGCTT
>NZ_JAXGWW010000312.1:0-1923 GCF_040773105.1 Lentilactobacillus sp. | reverse complement strand
GACCAATCATGAATGCAAATCATTCATCGTTGGCCGGTTCTATTACGTTTAAAATCAAACTTGTCATCTACGAACCAATTTCATCCAATCCCAGCACGCACTGCATTTTCATCCATCAGGTTGCATTTTCCCAAAGGACGTGTAGAATGATTAGTGTTCGTTTTCGAACACTTCAACTAAAATGAGGTGATCATCATCAATAATCAACAACGCGACTTACTCAAAGAAATCATCTTTTTGAATCGCGGGATTCGGCGAACGGAACGCCGACTTTTGCGCAAATACTCCAGAAAACACGGCCTGGCTCCAAATGAGCTTTTATTAATTGATACTTTGGTGGACTTCCCTGATAACTCAGTCATCGGCTTGGCAGAGATCTTAGAACTCAACAAAAGTACCGTTTCCACCATCATCAAGGGCTTAATTGCAAAACAGTTAGTGTCTCGTCAGGTCGACCCGGCTAATCAAAGCCGCTTCAAGTTAAACGCGACTGTCAAAGGACGCAATTTATCTGAAGGAATTTATAACGCCTATTTGGATGAACTTAACACGGTTTTTTCGCTCGACCAACTCGATTTAGGAAAGATCAAGGATGTTCTGACCCGCGTTCACAGTCACATTCAATAATTTTTTATGAGAGGAAGTACTTTTGTGCAAACAACAAAGCAAACTAAACTTCAAATGATCTTAATTATCCTATTATTAATCTTAATCGGTGCCAATCTAAGAACTGCTTTAACAGCCGTTCCGCCGATCTTAAACCAGATTTCCGATACCTTTCACCTGCCGGCTTGGTTCTTGGGCAGTCTGACCACTATTCCGCTACTCTGTTTTGCCATTATTTCGCCCTTCGTTAACCGGCTGGTCCATCGATTTGGGATGATGCCGGTGATTACCGCCGCCCTAATTGGCCTGGGGATTGGATCCTTTGTCCGCATCTATTCATTTCCGGCACTGCTTATCGGAACCTTGCTGGCGGGCAGTTCTATTGCTATCTTAAATGTCTTGTCGCCTGCCGTTGTCGGTAAATATTTTCCAAGTAAGATTGGGGTCATGACCAGCGTTTATACCTTGTCGATGACTGT
This sequence comes from Lentilactobacillus sp., assembly GCF_040773105.1. NCBI lineage: Bacteria > Bacillati > Bacillota > Bacilli > Lactobacillales > Lactobacillaceae > Lentilactobacillus > Lentilactobacillus sp. Next base: position 838 of record NZ_JAXGWW010000312.1, on the reverse strand, counting down.
TTTCAGTGCGCTGGCGGCTGGCCTCAGTTCACCAATCTCCGGCGTTCTTGGCTGGCAGTCAACCTTGCAATGGTTGGCCATTATCCCGGTCATCACATTGGCGGTGATGTTTTTCAACCAATCCGTTCAGAAAAAGCCTTCCGCAAACACGATTCAACACAGTGGCGCAACTCGCCAAACCAAGCCTGTTTGGAAACAACCGCTGGCTTGGTCGCTCACTGTGTTCATGGGACTTCAATCGTTGTTATTCTATACAATCCTAACATGGGTACCGTCAATTTTCGTCTCTCATGGGATGAGTCAAAACACTGCCAGTCTCTTGTTGGGGCTGTTGCAGTTGTCGTCACTTCCAATGGCCTACCTCATTCCAAACTTGGCGGGTAGAAGAGAAAAGCAGGCACCGTTAATGCTCATGATTTTCTTGTTATTTTTCTTTGGCTTGGGTGGCTTGATGATCGAAACGCCATCAATGGTTATCGCAGTTATTTCCTGCATCCTACTGGGATTTGCAACTAACGCCGCCTTTAGTATGTCGATGATTTTATTTTCCCTCAAAACAAGAGATCCGTATGAAACTTCGGCAGTTTCCGGCATGGCCCAATCCATCGGCTACTTAGCAGCTTCAGTCGGTCCAATAATGGCTGGTTTTCTCCACAGTCAATTCAATTCTTGGACGATCGCGCTGGTCTGCCTGATCGTGATTGTCGTGATCATGACCGGTGCTGGATTGATGATTGACCGGCAACAACATGTCTTTAATTGATAATTAAACATCCTGAAAAAAAGAAGCAGTGTGCGAAAAATGCACACTGCTTCTTTTTGTAATCCGAGTAATGAT
>NZ_JAXGWW010000311.1:0-1924 GCF_040773105.1 Lentilactobacillus sp. | reverse complement strand
ACAGCTAGTTCTAAAACTACAAAGCATCATACAAAAGCAAAAACGAAAGATCCTAAAGAAATCCCTTCAACATCGTTAAAACATCCCACAAGAATCGGCCAATGGAAAAACAGTCCAGTTATTGGAACAGCAACGTTGATAGGCCTGGGCACCAAACCCAACGCAACCATTCAAGACGGTCCGTTGACAGTCAAATTTAAACATGCAGAAATTGATAAGATCCATGCGAATACTCAGGATCAACTCGATCAAGCCCTCGACTCATACAATAAGAACAGCATGTCCAAAGACTATACGCGAATGAAAATTGAATATACAGTTAAAAACACATCTAGCAATGCGATTAATTTCGGCGGGATCAAGCAAATCATTTATTCAAACGGTTACCAAACCAACTTTGCCGACGATTCACTCAGTGATACTGGTTCTGAAGATGAAATTGCCGCTCATGCCAAAAGAGTTGAATTCGCATTAGTACTATTAGGAAAATCAACCTCCGGGTTAAAACCCGCCTCCATTAAAATATTGACTGATGAATCTGAGGATGCAACCACCTATGATACCGTCACTGACGGCTCCTCATTCTTTGAAAATATCAGCTACCAAGCGTAAAACAAAAAAGTGGTGCCGGGATCATATCTGTGTCCCAACACCACTTTCACTGAATGATTACCAGCTGAATCATCTGCCAAATCGCAGCATCCAGCCCACTTTATTCTTCAACCAATTTTCCAGCCTTTGGACCCGGATCCAACGTCCAAATCTGCTCGATGGTAATCACGCCGGCACCCTTTGGAGCTGGAAACTTGCCTTTTGCCCATTCCTCGGCTTGTTCGTAGTATGGCCCATCCGTATAGAGCTTGGCAGTTCCTCCGAATCGGAATCCTTTAAATGCCTTTTGGTTGGCAACCGCAACGATTGCTTTGCCGTTCTCATTAATGTTTGCCTGGGTCTTTCCACCGGTCATTTCGTTGTAAATCAGATGCTCATCGTCTAACACCCGCATTGAAATTTTGGGTCCGATGTCCGGGTTCCCGTCAGCATCAACTGTTGCGATGTAAGCTAATTCTCCCTCAATCATATCTTTCATTGCCTGATTTAATTTTGCCATCATAACATCTCCCATTTAATTTTTGCAACGTCATTTTAGTGCCAGCGGACCGACAACGCAATCATTTACCCTCGGTTACTTAAAAGCAGTGATCGTAAATGGCTTGATGAGTCCCTTGACAATGGTGTGCCGTAAAACCGCGAGAATTAACCAGCCCACCAAAACGCCAAAGGTATTGGTCAAGACATCATTAATGTCAACCCAACGCGATAAGCCAACGGTTAAATCAAGAACAAACTGTAGTCCCTCGATGGTGCAGCTGACGGCTAATCCGGTTAACAAAACATTTTTTAATTTGAGTTTTGGTAACAGCAGCCCCAAATAAATTCCCATCGGCAGCATCATCACCACGTTTTGATAAAAATCAGCAGTTGTACTCCAAAACGGAACCAAATTGATTGGGGCTGTTCCAATCATCATCGGTGAGACGTATTGTGGTCCCACAAAGGCATATGATGTTGGTGCCAGTGTCAGATAGCTCACCACTAAAATGTAGACCAGAGCTGAGATAATCGTCACCAGCTGGAAAATCGACAACCGTTTGAGATGACCCGACTGCATTTTAAGCCAAACCAGAACACCCGTAATATTTAACAAATATGGCAACCATTTAATCATAACGTCCACCTTCCTTTCAAAATCATTCGTCACTCACTTTATTAATATCGTTATCATAAGAAGATGCGGTTAACTGAAACTTAAAAGCTCCCTTGATACGACAGGCTTAAGGGAAACATAACAATCTTCTCTTAACAGCTTTTAACAATAGTTGCGATTAAAAACAGCTAATGCTATCTTAGAAGATAGATTTTT
>NZ_JAXGWW010000310.1:0-1927 GCF_040773105.1 Lentilactobacillus sp. | reverse complement strand
TTACCAAATATTCCACACGATGGGGTTCCAGTTTCGCTGACTGAAGAAGGATCGGTTGAGCTTCGAAAGGTTGGCCAGATTCCGTCATTTGATTTCAAACCCAAACATCATTGGGAGATCGGTGAAGAGTTAGGAATTCTTGACTTTGAACGGGCTGCGAAAGTATCCGGAAGCCGATTTGTTTACTACATCGGCGATGGCGCATTACTGGAACGAGCGGTTTATAATTTTTATCTCGATCAAAATACCGCTGCCGGTTATACCGAAGTGATCCCACCATATATGGTGAACGACGACTCGATGTTTGGCACCGGTCAATTTCCTAAGTTCCTCGAGACCAAGGCTGGCTACGAAATTCAAGACAGTGATCTAACCCTGATTCCAACGGCTGAAGTTCCGCTGGTTAATTACTATCGAAACGAAGTCATCCCAACTGAAAAGCTGCCGGTTTCAGTGACTGCGTTATCACCAGCATTCCGCTCAGAAGCCGGAAGTGCTGGCCGCGACACCAAAGGGTTAATTCGTCTGCATCAATTTAACAAGGTTGAAATGGTTAAATTTACCAAGCCGGAAGATTCATGGAAGGCATTGGAAGAAATTACCCACCAAGCTGAAGTTAATTTGCAAAAATTGGGATTAGCCTACCACGTCATCACGCTAACGACCAGTGACATGAGCTTTACGGCAGCAATGACACATGATTTGGAAGTCTGGTTCCCAGCTCAAGACAAGTACCGAGAAATCTCAAGTTGTTCCAACTGTACTGATTTCCAAGCACGGCGCGCTCACATCCAATATCGTGATGAAGATGGTAAGCTTCATTTTGTGCACACTTTGAACGGCTCTGGTTTAGCTGTCGGCCGAACGGTTGCCGCTATTTTGGAGAACTACCAAAATCCGGATGGGACAGTGACAATTCCGGAAGTCTTACGACCATACATGCACGGTATGGCAAAAATCGAAAAACAGAAATAATTGGGTCATGATTTGCGTATTTATTAAATGTAACCCAGACATCCTTCACGTGTCTGAGTTACGGTTGGTTAATTTGACTTCCCCGGTCAAGTTGACTGGCATCATTTCCCTGATCATCTTGATGCGTCGTCGACCCGTGATGCATCGAGGAAAAGAGCGAAAGGCGATTTTGGCCTTTCGCTCTTTTTTTACATCGAAATGTGGACAAAATCGAAAAATTAACAAGAAATTGAAAATTGGACTAGCATTGTTTTGCTGGATAGGATATAATATTTTTTGTCGGAAAAAGACGTTGTTAATCAACTGTTACTGATTTACAATTTTTAAAAATTCAACTTGACTTGAATTCATTGGTATTGTAAAATTTAATAGTTGTGTTGATGATGTTGCTACCAATTAATACCATCAAGATACATGGAGGATTAGCTCAGCTGGGAGAGCATCTGCCTTACAAGCAGGAGGTCACAGGTTCGATCCCTGTATCCTCCATATGAGCCGTTAGCTCAGTTGGTAGAGCATCTGACTTTTAATCAGAGGGTCGGCGGTTCGAGACCGCCACGGCTCATTGCCAGTTTTAAACAATGCGGGCGTGGCGGAACTGGCAGACGCGCTAGATTTAGGTTCTAGTGTCTTATGACGTGGGGGTTCGAATCCCTTCGCCCGCATAGGTACTAGATGCCTATCAACTATATTGTTTTGCCGACTTAGCTCAGTTGGTTAGAGCGCTTCACTAGTAATGAAGAGGTCGGGCGTTCGAATCGTCTAGTCGGCATTTTGCGGAAGTAGTTCAGTGGTAGAACATCACCTTGCCATGGTGGGGGTCGCGGGTTCGAATCCCGTCTTCCGCTTTCATTATAGTAACGCCGGGGTGGCGGAACTGGCAGACGCACAGGACTTAAAATCCTGCGGTAAGTGATTACCGTACCGGTTCGATTCCGGTCCTCGGCACTAT
>NZ_JAXGWW010000309.1:0-1946 GCF_040773105.1 Lentilactobacillus sp. | reverse complement strand
TCATAATATGTGTCAGCTTTATCCCGCAGTTGATTGGTTTCAAGTGTCTTTAGGTTCAGCTTCTGAAGGGTTGATTTCTTAAAGGTCGACTTCACAATTGTCTTTTTTTGACCATTGCCGACGTTTCGATTAAAAACAATTTCAAACTCATTGAATTGCTGGTACTTGGAATTCTTGATGGCTTTTAAAATTGCGATCGTGGTTAAGCGAAATGATTCTTTTGTATCCCGCTTATCGGTGACTTCAATGGTCACAACCTGTCCACGCGAGCTGAACTTGGTCTGGTGAACAAACAACAGTGTTCTAGTTGTACTCAGGGTTTGTTTGACGGAAGCCTCCGTTGTTTTCGTGGGGGTTTGCTGCTTTGATTTGGCCTTTTTTTCCGTACGAGCTTCCTGCTCGGCATTTCCCTTTTTAATCACATTTTTGCCCTGTGGGGTGTTGAAAAAAAGCGTCCCAAAGACGGCCATTAACACTAATGAAATTAACGCATATTTGCCGTAAGGATACTTTCCCTTCTTACCGGTCGTTTTGAAGTACACAAACATCGCAAAGAAAATAACCATCGCATAAGACGACAGCTTGGTAATTACATCGAATAACTGACTAATCAAATCAAATTTCCTCCTTGCTTTTGCGTTTATTCAAACGACAGATCGATTAAATACTTGTGCTTATCAACAAGGTGGGAACTTGTGACCCAAAGCTCATGATAACTGGCATCTTTCACTTTAGTCTGGTCATGAAAAAAGTCCAGTAAGTCACTGTACATCGACATAAAATCCGGTGACATCAAATTAACCATCAAGCGTTGTTTAGGAAAGTAAATTTCCGGATTGCCCAGTTTAACATCGTCATCCAGATACATTTCGACAACGTTGTCATAAACATCACGCTTGGTTTCGACTTTGTCCGGGTGGGATTTAATATATGAAAGAACGTGATAAATTGTGTCTGAGTTACTTGCCACGTTTATTTCCTCCAATCTGTGAACCGTTTACCTTCTAATTGTACCAAATCTAACTTGATTAAGGGCATCTTTTCGTAATTGCCTGGATTTGAGGCGACTTTATCCCAAAAGCGTTTAGCGTTAAAATTAAAACCATTAATGCGTCTCAGAAACGAGGGGGATCCTTGATGAAGTATTCAAAAACAATTGCCAAAATGCATCAATTTGTCGACGCTGGGATCATCCCCGGGGTCAGCTTTGGAATCCTTGACAATGATGAAGAGATCACCGATTATTTTGGCCAACAGGAATTAGTCCCTAACCGGATTGCTTTGCATCCTGGAGAACTATACGATTTGGCATCATTAACCAAGGTCGTTGGCACAACCAATCTGATTTTACGGTTACTTGTTACCGGCAAGATCTCTTTAGACGACTCTTTGAGCACCTATTTTCCCGAGTGGCAGTCAACACAAGTAACGATTCGCCACTTATTGACCCATACGTCGGATATCGTTGGGTATATCCCCAATCGAAACCAGCTGCCAAAGGATCAATTAATGTCGGCACTGCTTCAGTTGAAGAGTGGGCCGGATATTGGGAAGGTCGTTCATTATCAGGACTACAACTTTATTTTCTTGGGTTGGATCGCAACGAAGGTGTTGGGAAAACCCGTTCAGAAACTGATTAACGATTATGTCTTGGAGCCGTTGGAGTTGGGGCAGGCCACTTTTCAGCCTCAAGACATCACAAATGTGGTCCCAACTGAAAATATTCCAGGTCAGGGCTTAATTCGCGGGACTGTCCATGATCCAAAGGCACGGATTTTAGGCGCTGACTGTGGCTCTGCGGGATTATTTGACTCATTATCGGACTTGATGCATTTTTCCCGTTGGGTTTTAGGGGATGTCCAATATCCTGATTTTCTTCCTGACGAATGGTTGGATCAACTGTTTGTCGATCAGACGCCCGGTCATATGAATAATCGCTCGTTTGG
>NZ_JAXGWW010000308.1:0-1951 GCF_040773105.1 Lentilactobacillus sp. | reverse complement strand
TTAATTCGCGGGACTGTCCATGATCCAAAGGCACGGATTTTAGGCGCTGACTGTGGCTCCGCGGGATTATTTGACTCATTATCGGACTTGATGCATTTTTCCCGTTGGCTTTTAGGGGATGTCAAATATCCGGATTTTCTTCCAGACGAATGGTTGGACCAACTGTTTGTCGATCAGACGCCCGGTCATATGAATAATCGCTCGTTTGGCTGGATTCTAAGAAGTTACGCTGGTCATCCATACATTCTCCACACTGGATATACGGGGACGTTGATTGTAATTGACCGCGTTGCCCACACGGGGTTAATCTTCTTATCCAATCGGGTTCATCCAGATGCTGGCAACAAGATGTTTTTACCGTCTCGAAGCGAGTTGATTCGAACGTTTATCACAGAAGCCAACCAATAATTACTAAATACAAAAAAGGGAGTTGCCAACGAACCGTATCGTTCGAAGGCAACTCCTTTTTGACTGTTTAAAATTTTCAAAATCCAAGCTTTCTAAAAAGTGGCGCCAACTTTCAGTGCTTCTTGAGAAGTTAAATCGGCGTCCGGATACTTGCGCTTCAGTGCATTCATCAACACGTGTTTGGCAATATCGTTATTCCGCGCCAAAATTGGACCGTGGAAATACGTGCAGTATACGTTCTTGTAGATTGCACCTTCCGTGTGATCCTGGCCGTTATTACCGTGGCCCTTCAAAACCTTACCAAGGGGGCGTTCGCCTTTGCCTAAGAAGGTAATTCCCTGATGATTTTCGAAGCCATGGTATTTTTCGCCAGTTTCTTCATTTTCAATTTCAACGTCGCCAATGAAACGATGGTCCTTTTGCTTGTCGGTGTAATGATCCAAAGCACCGATTCCCATCAGCTTTTCGCCGTTGGCACCAATGTAGTAGTGGCCAAGCAGTTGATAGCCGCCACAGATTGCGACCACTGACCCGCCGTCTTCAATAAAACCAGTCAGGGCCTGCTTTTTGGTTTGAATATCTTTTGAGATAATTGATTGTTCAAAATCTTGGCCGCCGCCAAAAACCACAATGTCATACTTGTCGGGGTCAAACTCCTGTCCCAAGCTGATGACTTCAGAGGTCAGGTTAACACCCATTTTACCGGCCAAATACTTTAAAACCAGGATGTTTCCCAGGTCACCATAAGTGTTCATTAAATCGCCATAAAGGTGGCAGACATTAAGTGAGTATGCCATTATCCCATTCCTCCTTTGATAAAGCCCTTTGCCGCAAATACTTTTCTTAAGTGTAGCATAGCCGTGTAGGTTGCGAGGATATAAACCTTTTTGGTAGGGGCATTTGGAATCATTTCAACAACTTTATCCAAATCTGGTTCAACCAGGTGTTTCTGCGGGTCGACTCCCGCAACTTGAAGCCGGTAGGTGATGTCTTTGTATCGTTCACCGCCGGTAATAAACTGTTTGATATTCATCTTTGGCAGCCGCTCAAATTCACCATCCCAAATCCAACTGGTGTCAATGCCGTCAGCATAGTTGGCGTTTAGCAGGCCAATAAACGTGAACGGATCTTTGTCAGTTGAAATCATATCGATGACCTGATTGAGGCCAACGGGGTTCTTAACCAAAATCAGCGTTACCGACTTCCCGTTGACGTTGATTTCTTCTTGACGACCGAAAATTTGTTTTCCGGTTTCGAATGCCTTCTTGGTCTGGGCAGGAGAGACCCCCATGAATCGGCCAACCGAATAAGCAGCGAGTGCATTATAAATGTTGTACACACCACCAATTTCAATTTTAATTGGTTCACCGTCAATTTCAAAACTCGACGACTTGGGTGTCAACTCAGTGATCTTATTCAAAGCGAAGTTTAACTCAGGCCGTTCAAAGCCACAGTTGGGGCAGAAGTATTTGCCGAGATTTGAGTAGCTGATGAAGTGGTAGTGCAGCACATGTTGACATTGGGGACATAAGACACCGTCCGT
>NZ_JAXGWW010000307.1:0-1956 GCF_040773105.1 Lentilactobacillus sp. | reverse complement strand
TGATCTGAGTCAATTGGGCGAACAATCATTAACTTTTTTCCAACCAGCGATGGGTCTTTTTGGGTAGATACAACACTACCAATCACTCTAGCCATATACAATTTTCATCAGTCCTAATCTTTATTTTGATATTCTTCTTATTACAGATTTCCAAGCCCTCATCCGTTAACGTCTGACTCGCAGTTTTTATTAGAAGCGCGTTATCCGGCAATGCGGCTATTTCTCCTCTAGAAATAATCTTATTATAGTTGGCTACAATAAGCGAATTTCGACCAACGATAAAATTGATTGGCCAGTCCAAGACCATGGTTCGTGGAATAAAATTGACGATCTGTTCATTGACTTGGATATAAAATTGAACATCATAGTTCAATCCGCTTAGGATCCATGAAGTCCAGGCACTATCCCGTTTCAACGAATACAAATCTTTTATTAGCTGGACAGAAACATTTTTTAAAATGACACAGCCATAATCAATAAATACTTGCTTGTCCGGTGGAGATGGCAATTCATTAAAGAAAAGAATCTTATTTGAAGCCTGTCTTTTCTTTAACTTTTCAATAACTTTTTGAACTAAGTCATCCATCAGCACACCTCCGGCTCATTCAATATAATTAGATTATTGTTCCTCGGTGCTATCTGAAGCTTGAATCGTTGGTAAAATTGTCTCAACTTCGCTGTGTGGACGAGGAATGACGTACGAGGAAACAACTTCGCCGACATTTTTAGCTGCTTGAAGGCCGGCATCAACGGCAGATTTAACGGCCCCAACATCTCCTCTGATCATAACGGTTACCAATCCAGCACCAATTTTTTCTTGACCGGTCAATTCAACATTGGCGGCTTTTACCATCGCATCTGCAGCTTCAATCGAAGGTACTAATCCTTTAGTTTCAATCATTCCCAAAGCGTTGTTCATTGTTCTTCCTCCTATTTCTTCTTCAACTCATCATAATGGATGCATTTGTTATGTGGTTCGCCCTTCTTTCGAGGACACTTTGGATCACCACATAAATTACATGTCACCCTATCACCAGGCTTGTCATCATCTGACTCGCCGTCATCTTCCTCATCATCGTCGTCATCATTGGAATGCGTTTCCTGCATTTTCTCCTCTGGCTCTGCCGTTGGTTCTGCGGCGGCCGCTTGAACATTTGAAGATTGATGGTCCGGATGTGGCCCAAACATTGCTGATTCCTTCATTGACCCATCTGGATTATATTTTTCGGGGTTAAAGTTTTGGGGCGCAACGTCACTTGCCCCTGAGGTCCCCAATCCGTCCAAGCCTTTGGCAGGACTACCAATTACAAGGCCAGCAACATATTGCTTAGGCAATGTTTGTTTAACCGTTTCCACAGCAACTTTCAGCGCGGCAATGTCACCCGTAAACTCTAGCGTAATCCAACCATTATCGGCATTGCGAATCCTGCTAAGTTTAACGTCACTTGTCTTTAACATGCGATCAGCGGCAACAGTTGCGCTGGACAATCCATTACACTCTACATATCCTAACGCTTCCATAATTTTATCCCCATTCATGATAGTTTCTTAAAGGGTATCCCCTTTACTAACCGAGCGGCATTTGCGCCTAGTCTTCGTAACTGTTGGTCATCATTAATCGTTAGATCAAACAGGGGAGCCTGCTCCGGTAAATTCTTATAATGAACAACATATCGGTTGTTCTCGTAAGCAATTCCTCCCGATAGTCGAGAAGCAAGTGCCGCTTGAGATGCCCTGGAAACAATATTATTGATAGAAATATCCTTAGTGGAAACCGTAATTTGTTCTTCTTCGATCCCATTAAGAATTGGTTTCAAGTGGCTTTGAGGCAACGATCCCGTGCCATTTATCCCAATGACAATTGTCGGTTTTTCAAGATTGTCAGCCATTTTGTTGCCCTCTTTCTTCCGCATATCGAAGAACAAGCCCAGTGGCCACCGCATTCCGCGGTCCCAT
>NZ_JAXGWW010000306.1:0-1966 GCF_040773105.1 Lentilactobacillus sp. | reverse complement strand
TCAAGAAATCAGTCACGTCCAAACGCAGCATGTTGCTTTGGGCCAAGCCTTAAAAAAGTCGTTTCATGGCAAGACCGTTCTGCTATGGATTGCTTGGCTGATGGTAATGTTCAGCTACTACGGGATGTTTATGTGGCTGCCAAGCATTCTTTTGGATAAGGGCTACGGCATTGTCAGCGGCTTTGGCTACACTACCATTATTATTGTCGCTCAGCTTCCCGGTTATTTTTGTGCAGCGTGGCTCGCCCGACGAATCAAGGTAAAATACGTCTTTTCGATTTACATGTTTGGCACAGCTTTGGGAGCCATCATGTTTGGGCAGTCTACAACCGCACTGATGATTGTCATTGCAGGATGTGTCCTGTCATTCTTCAACTTGGGTGCTTATGGCGCAATCATCGCCTTGACCCCCGATCTTTATGAAAACAAAATCAGAGGAACGATGACTGGAATGGCTCAAGGAATTGGGCGAATTGGTGCGATTGTCGGCCCACTGATGGTGGGTGTACTCATGGATCGTCAAACAAGCGTTAACCTAGTCTTCGTGATCTTCATGATTTCATTGGTCATCGGCGCCATTGCGGTATTGACGCTGCCCGCCTCCCAAGACAGCCAAAAGGAGTAACTGATGAATAATATCCTACTCAAAGAAAAACTACGGGAATTTCTCAATGAAGACATTAATTTCGGCGATATGAGCCTCAAGTATTTGAACGGTTCAAAAGTGATTACTGGCGCATTCATTGCTAAGCAAGCCGGCGTTGTTTGTGGGCAAGACATTCCGCAACTGGTGTATGACTTGTTGGGGGATGCGTCATATACAGCGGTTATAAAAGACGGTCAAACTGTTACTGCGGGAACCGTCATTGGTGAAGTTAAGGGCCAAGCGTCGACACTTCTCACCGGTGAACGGGTCATCCTTAATCTCATCCAGCGCATGAGTGGGATCGCTTCAACTACCGCAAAAATCGTTGAAAAATTAAATGACCCAACCATTAAAATTACGGATACCAGAAAGACCGCGCCTGGTTTGCGGTTATTTGATAAGTTTGCGGTTTCTACAGGTGGCGGCTTTAATCATCGCTTTGACTTGACCGGTGGCATTATGCTTAAAGACAACCATATCGCATTGGCCGGCGGAGTCAAAGCGGCGTTGCTCACCGTTAAAAAGAACGTTGGCCCACTAACGTCAATTGAAATTGAAGTGGAAACCGAATCTGAACTAAAAGAGGCAATTGAAGTCGGTGCCAACGTTATTATGTTTGATAATCAAAAACCGGAAACGATCAAGAAATGGAAACAGCTGGTACCTGAAACAATCCAGATTGAAGCGTCTGGCGGCATTACCGAAGAAACCGTGGCGGCTTTTAGGGGGTGTGGCGCTGACTATCTCTCAATCGGAAACTTAACAAATGATGTTTCGCCACTTGATATCAGCTTTTTGGTTAAAGGCGTCATCAAGAGTTAAAGGAGATTTTTAAGTCTCACTTAATTGGCACGAAAAAACGGCTTTCGCGGATTAAATGCGAAAGCCGTTTTTTCTTTTTCGATTGTAGCCCCATTTAGTTTCCAAGAGGGACTGATTACTATTCATCGTGTGTCAGAAGTTCGTCAAATTTATCATAGAATGCCTGACCATGAACGGACGTTACCAAATTAATGGGTCGACCATTTTCAGTTTCAAACGTTCGTCCGGCGCCGTCACCACTGGTGATCACATCGCCTTTAATATCCTTTGACTCAATCAAGTCCGGATACTGGCTGGCAACCGTCGTGAGTACATCCCACAGATAGTAGGTTGAATTGGCCTCATAAGATGAAACCAACGCGTAACCCTGACCAATTAAATCCATCATTGGATAACGCCGCAAACTGGCCCAGTGCTGCTGGACGTCCGCGTTTAACGGCACTTGATTGGTACTTTCCAAGCCAACCATTTGAATATCAATGTCGGCATCAAAAACGG
>NZ_JAXGWW010000305.1:0-1978 GCF_040773105.1 Lentilactobacillus sp. | reverse complement strand
GAAACGGCTGCCGGTTAGCATACGTTTCGACAATAATTATTTGGAGATGAAAACGAGGCTGTGACGCTTGTCACAGCCTCAGTTCAAACATGCGTCCCCTCGGAATCGAACCGAGATCGCAAGGACCGAAATCTCGCGTGCTATCCATTACACTACCGACGCGTACGCGTCTATCATAGGTCTGATGACGATTAAATGGCTCTATAATATTTGGTGTTGATGGACGAGCGTCCATCGACACCTTTTTTGTATACTAAAAGGACATACCAGTCCTTTGCTACAATCCAGTCGACCAAAACCAATTGAAAGCGGTGAATGATATGTCCCAAGAATATTTTATCCAAAATCTACTCAAATTAAAAGACCCAAACATTGAATTTCAGTCAGTTAAAACTGATGAAAATAGTGTTTTTATTATTGCTAAGCTAGCGCCAAGTTGCTCAAAATGCCGTTACTGTGGGAAATCTGGTCTACTTCGCAATGGCACAAAGTTGGTTAATATTCGGATTCCAAATATTATTGAACGCAATGCAATTCTTAAATTAAGAAAACAGCGTTATTTATGCCCAAAGTGCCATCACACAGTGATTGCACAAACGCCACTTGTCAGACCGCATCATCAAATATCAGAAAGAACACGCCATGCAATAATGATTGCCTTAACAGAAGACCGTAATGTAACGAGCATTGCCCAGCAGTTCAATGTTTCGCCAGTTTCTGTTAATCGGATCATTGATGAGCTTGGCCCTCAGATTAAATCTAGGCCAGATGATTTGCCTAAAGTACTCTGCTTTGATGAATTCCGTTCTACTCAGCGTCAAATGAGTTTCATCGCTTTAAACGGCGAAACCCATGAACTTGTCACTTTACTACCCGGTCGACGCAATCAAGAAATTATTCAATATTTTACACGTCATTATTCACTTAAAAACCGTCAAACCGTTCAATATGTTGTGATTGATTTTAACGCGCAATATCAATCTGCGATTCGACAACTCTTTCCAAAGGCAAAAATTGTAGCTGACAATTTCCATTTGGTTCAAATGACATTACAGGCGCTTAATCAAACTCGTGTGCAGTTAATGAAAAAATATCCGCACACTTCAAAGGCCTATCGGCTTTTGAAGCACAACTGGCGGCTCTATTTGATGAACTACAATCGGCTTGAACAACGTAAACCGCAATGGTTTGCGCATCTTCGCGACCATTTAACGCAAGAACAATTTGTTTGGGAAGGCCTATCCTTGAATGACGAATTTGAAAACACTTATTTTGTTGCCCACCAATTAACTAACGCCTTGCGCCAGCGAAAGTATGATGAATTTTGTGCTGCTTTAACCCAATCAAAAGCCATTAGTCCACAACTTATGAGTACAATCAAGACTTTCAAAAAATATCAGAAGCTCATTGAAAACATGATGAACTGTCCTAAGTTATCGAATGGACCACTAGAAGGTATTAATCGCAAAATAAAACAGATTAAACGAACGGCATATGGCTATCGTAACTGGTCAAGATTCAATTTAAGAATTCGGATCGAACTGAAAATCAAGGTAAATAAAAAGAAGATAATTCGCAAATGAATTATCTTCCAAGAACTCGCCATCAACACTAGTTGACATAGAGCCAAAAAAGGAGTTGGGTGCAACATCGATTGGGGGGTCGATGTTGCTGTTCTTCACTATTATGGAGGAGTGAATGAAAAAGTTTAATTCAATTTGGAAAGTTAAGCTTTTTAAGTAACTTTCTATGCTTATAACTATATCGGGAAGTTGTGAATAAAGTGTGATGGCTTTGTAATCCTTACATGAATGCTTTGCAAAGAAATTATTACCAGTTCCACAAAATCTAGTTGACAACCCGCCTATGCCTTAGCGTATAGTGGGTTTAGAAATAGCTACAGGGGGTGTCGTTTTGAACGAACGCGATCGCTTTGATTTGGTTTACGATATGGGTGAAATGATGTTGGAAAATGGTG
>NZ_JAXGWW010000304.1:0-1981 GCF_040773105.1 Lentilactobacillus sp. | reverse complement strand
GCTGAAATCTTCCGTGGTGGTTTTCAAGCCATTGACCAAGGCCAGTTCGAAAGTGCGCGGGTGCTGCGTTTAACCCTTTGTCAAACACTTCGCAAAATTGTGATTCCTCAAGTGGTTAAGATAGTGGTTCCTTCAATTGGGAACGAAGTCATTAACCTGATTAAGGATTCATCATTGGTATACGTCATCGGTTTAGGCGACTTGCTTCGTGCAGGTAACGTTGCCACCGCAAGAGATGTCACGTTATTGCCACTTGTTTTAGTTGGGATTATTTACCTCCTGATGACGGCGGTTGCGACCTTTATCCTACGTAAAGTTGAGCAACACTACCGGGCATGGCGATAAGCTAGAGAGGGGATACAGATATGCTAGAACTTAAAAATATTAAAAAACAATTTAGTGGCCGAACGATTTTAAATGATTTCAATATGCAGGTCCCAGATGATCAGATTACCGCTATTGTTGGACCATCAGGTGCCGGCAAAACGACCTTGTTACGTTGCATCAGTGGACTAGAAACCGTCAATTCGGGATCCTTTATCTTAGACGGAAAAGCCTTTGACCCAGCTAATAACCGGGATAATGACAACGTGATCGGTGTTGTCTTCCAAGATTTTCAGCTTTTTCCGAATTTAACCGTTTTGGACAATATCACTTTGGCGCCGCAGTTAGTGTTAAAACAGTCGAAGTCAGATTCAGAAAAACGGGCACAAGAATTGATTGATCAACTTAATTTGACCGGTAAAGAAGGCTTGTATCCTTATCAGTTGTCTGGTGGTCAAAAACAACGGGTCGCTATTGTTAGGGCTTTAGCCATGAACCCTAAAATCCTTTGCTATGATGAACCAACCAGTGCTTTGGATCCTGATTTACGTCAGACAGTGGAACAAATTATTCTGAGCTTAAAGCAGGATAACATGACTCAGATTGTCGTCACTCATGATATGCAATTTGCTCAAAATATTGCTGATCAAATTGTTCGTGTTGAACCGATTAAAGCATAGTGAGGAGGGAAAAAGCATGAAAAAGAAAATTTGGCTTTGCCTGATCATGCTGGTCTGCACCGTCTCACTCTTATCTGGCTGTAGCGGTGTCAGTGTTGGTAAACGGGCAAATCACGTCGACAACTGGACCCGAATCCAAAAACGCGGCTACGTCACTGTTGGTTTGGATGACACCTTTGTACCTATGGGTTTCCGGCAAAAGAGCGGTAAACTTGTGGGGTACGATGTTGATTTAGCAAATGCATTGTTTAAACTATACGGCATTAAGGTCAGCTTCCAGTCGATCGATTGGTCAATGAACGCGACTGAGTTAAATAATGGGACGATTGATCTGATTTGGAATGGGTATTCCAAGACACCTGAACGTGAAAAGAAGGTCGCTTTCAGTAATACCTATCTGCAAAATGATCAGACGTTGGTTTCGCTAAGAAAAGATCACATCAATTCCTTCGCAGATATGCAGGGAAAGACTTTGGGGGCTCAAGCGGGTTCCTCTGGTGCGCAAGATATCAGCCAGTACCCTAACTTGTTGAAGAATCGCATTAAAGGTAAGTCTCCCGTCCTTTATGATTCATTTACCAATGCCTTTATTGATTTGAACGCTGGCCGAATTCAAGGGATGGTCATTGATTCAACGTATGCCGGTTACTATATCAACCACGAAAGTAACCCAAAGGATTACCAAATTACGAATGGTAAGTTTCCTAAAGAGCAGTTCGGTGTTGGGATGCGTAAAACCGATACAACGATGCGTCAAAAAATTAATCGTGGGCTGAAGATTCTTGCTAAGAATGGGACGTTGGCTAAAATCAATCACAAGTGGTTTGGTGACAACGCGGATTCCCCATTGCTGAATAACAAGTAATTAAAGAATGCGTGTCTAATATAAATAAGCGCTACCCCTAGTTTTACGGGGTAGCGCTTATTTACGTTAACTCATCAAAAGCTCCTAAAGGTCAGGGAAGAAAGTATCGTAT
>NZ_JAXGWW010000303.1:0-2002 GCF_040773105.1 Lentilactobacillus sp. | reverse complement strand
TTCAATAATTAATAATAAAAAATCGTATAAAACACTAGGCATTAAAGCCTTGGGCGACAAAACGTTGGAGATTACTTTGGACCACCCAATGGCTTATTTCAATAAATTAGTTGCAATGCCTGTTTTCATGCCACAAAATAAGTCTTTTGTTCAAAAAGTCGGCATTAAAAAATATGGAACGAATGCCAAGACGACCGTGTCAAACGGTGCATTTAAGATTGCCGACTGGACAGGTACCAACGACACTTATAAATTAGTTCGTAACCCTTATTACTGGGATAAAAGTGCGATCAAATTAGATGAAATTAAGTATCAAACCGTTAAAGATTCCAATACGGCGCATAACTTATTTGAAAATGGCAAGTTGGATGATGCGACGATTTCTGGCGTAACCGCAAAGAGCCTTCAAAAGAATCGAAATCTCAAGCATGTCTCCAAGGCTTGGACCTATTATCTGCAGGTGAACCAACGTCAAAATCAGCCGCTTGCCAATCATAAGCTACGACAGGCAATTTCCCTCGTCATTAACCGGCCGGAGTTAACCAGCAAGGTTCTCGCCGACGGTTCGTTACCAGCAAGCAGCTTCGTCAGTCCGGGTACGGCAGTTGATCCAACAACCGGAAAAGACTTTAGTAAAGAGACCAGCTTTAGCGTACAACCAAATGTAAAAAAGGCCCGTTCTCTTTGGAATGAAGGTAAAAAGGAGGCTGGCCTCAAAGGATCGGTTAGCCTTTCAATTGTTGGGGATGATCAGGATGTCACCAAAAATGTTGCCCAATATCTTCAGAGCCAACTTAATTCAAAACTACCCGGGGTTAAAGTAACCATTGCCAACATTCCCGATAAGGCCCAGCAGGCCCGGCGTAGCGAAGGGAAGTTTGATCTTGCTCAATGGTATTGGCTGGCCGATTTCGGTGACCCAATCAACTACCTCGGAATTTTGACAACGAATAATACGATGAATCCTGGTAAGTTCAGCGATTCAACCTATGACTCTTTGGTCCAAAAAGCCAAAAACGCAGGTAGCCAAGCATCATATTGGCGTTACCTCCGACAGGCTGAAAAACGATTGATGAGTCAAAACGGTATCATTCCGCTCTACTACGTTCGTGAAAGCCATTTGGTTAACCCGAAATTGCATGGGGTTGAATATCACGTTGCCGGCTTTGCGGATTACACACGCTCAAATATTTCAAAGTAAGTAAAAAAACAGAAGCCGTGTCTGCCAGTCATAATAGCTGGTGGACACGGCTTCTGTTTTAAATAACTACTTCTCCCAATGACACAACCGATACCCATGGCTTCTTGCCCAGTGACGGGTCACGTGGCGCTTGTAGCCAGCGGTATTCAATCCGCGGCAATTTTTCGAGTAATGATATCTCTTGCCATGATTAGGTGCGATCCAGACATATGTAGTTCTGGCTGAAACTTCTTGAGGCGGGATTGAAATGAGCCCGCCACCCATTGTGAATACTGCAACAACTGTTAAAGTCGCTTTCTTAAGCTTTAGCATAATGCTTTCCCCCAGCAATATAAAATATGTGTGATTTATGACACAATCTATATTTTATCATAAACCATTGAGCATTTATATTGCTTTATTAATATTTTTATAAGGAAAACTCGTATGCTAGTGGGCCATGATTTGGGAGATTTGCCGTTGTAATTCCGGCACCACTTCGGCCAAAAACCAGGGGTGCTGGTTCATCCAACCATAGTTGAGTGGGGATGGATGAACGAGTGGAAAGTACTCAGGCAAGTAGGCGTCAAAGTGTCTTACCGTTTCGGTCAGGTTCTTTTGCCGCCGTTTGCCAAGATAGTATTTTTGGGCATATTGACCAATTAATAATGTCATTTTGATATTTGGCATTAATTCGAGTAGTGGCTGGTGCCATTTTTCAGCGAAGCCCTTTCTCGGTGGCAAATCTCCGTGGACGCCCTTACCGGGATAGTAAAAATCCAGCGGCAAAACAGCGATTTTACCCGAGTCATAAAAGGTAGT
>NZ_JAXGWW010000302.1:0-2009 GCF_040773105.1 Lentilactobacillus sp. | reverse complement strand
TGGCGAATTGCTCGACTTCGATCACCAATTCAACCGTTTTGGTGACTGGTTAGAAATGAAGTTGGGGATGAAAGGCGATAATCATTTTTCCGAAGGCTTTGTCACCGCGACCCTTTTCATCTGTGTCGGTGCCATGGCAATCGTTGGTTCCCTGCAAAGCGGGATGGCTAACAATAATTCCGTGCTGTACACGAAATCAATGATCGACGGTATTTTTGTTTTGATTCTGGCAACAACACTTGGCCTGGGTGTCGCCTTCTCATCCATTTCAGTTGTGATTTATGAATCAACCTTAACATTACTGGCAAAATGGGTTGCACCATTGCTGACTCACACCGTCATTAACGAAATGACCTGCGTGGGATCTTTGCTAATCTTAATTATCGGTCTAAACATGCTGAAGCTAACTCAGATCAAAGTTGCCAATTTATTGCTGGCACCCTTCATCCCGATTCTGCTATATGCCATTTTCAAATAACCGTTCCATTTCAAACAATGCCCATTCCGGTCAATTCACCGGGGTGGGCATTTAGTCTTTCAAATCACCAGCTTTTTGACATTCAAACAATAATGTCTTAAATAAGTTGAGATACTTTGAAACTGTGGCGTCTCTGATTATAATGTGCGTAATTTAAAGGAGAGGATTGATTTCACATGACAAGTTATGCACCCAGAGATCCTAAAACTGACCGTCTACTGGCACCAGAAAATAGTGTATTTGCTATTATTGACTATCAATCGACCCAAATTCAGTCCATCGAATCTATGAACCGTTATCAACTGGTAAACAATATTGTTGCGACTGCCAAGTTGCTTAAAGACTTCCACGTACCGATTATTCTCTCAACGGTCAACGTGGCCACCGGCCGTAATCAAGATACCATTGCCGCTCTAAAAGACGTCTTAGGTGATATTCCTTCTTTCGACCGGACAACGATCAATGCCTGGGAAGATAAGGAATTTAACGAAGCGATCACGGGTACTAATCGCCACAACATTATCATGGCCGCTCTGTGGACAGAAGCCTGCCTGACCTTCCCGGCACTAGATGCACTGGCCGAAGGATATGATGTTTATCCAGTTGTGGATGCCGTTGGTGGGACTAGTCTCGAAGCACACGAAGCTGCGTTGCGGCGAATCGAACAGGCCGGTGCCCGTCCAACCTCCTATGCCCAGTTAGCTTGCGAGCTGCAGCGCGATTGGAACCGAACGGATACCGTTCCAGAGTTCTTGGAAAATATGAGTTCAACTGGCAAATTTTTAAGGTTATAGTTGTCACTTTCAACCTCATTCATCAAAATTCCTACTAAACATCAGCAGGACTTATCTCGGTATTTACCGAAATAAGTCCTGTTTTTTTCTTTACGATGAATGCATGGAGGATTCAGCTAGTTAACGTCTTTGATTAACTGTGCAACATAGTCGCCAAACTCACTGGTACTTAAAACCGTTGCGTCAGGTGTCTTGGCAAAATCCACCGTAACATGGTGTGATTTGATGCCCTGCTTGATGCCATGACGAATCAAATCGGCGACCTTGTTCCACCCTAGATAATCGAACATCATTGCCCCTGACAAAATAATTGACGTTGGGTTTAATTTGTTTTGACCGGCAAACTGCGGTGCTGTGCCGTGGGTAGCTTCAAAAATTGCGTGGCCCGTCTGGTAGTTAATGTTACCGCTGGGAGCGATCCCAATACCGCCCACCTGTGCCGCCAGCGCATCCGACAGATAGTCACCGTTCAAATTCATGGTCGCAACGACTTCAAAATGATCTGGGTGTAATAACGATTGCTGGAAAAAGTTATCGGTGATGACATCATTGACGACCAGCTTTTGCCCATCACGCGCAGCTTGAAAAGCTTTGTCAGCTGCTTTTGTGCCCTGATCAGCCTTAATTTGGTCATATTGATGCCACGTAAACACCTTGTCGCCATATTGTTCAGCAGTCTCATAACCCCATTTCTTAAAACTGCCTTCCGTTTTCTTCATAATGTTGCCTTTATGAAC
>NZ_JAXGWW010000301.1:0-2036 GCF_040773105.1 Lentilactobacillus sp. | reverse complement strand
GCTAACACCGATAAATATGATCACTAATCCTGCAAAAATAGTTGTTGCCGTTGAATTCCAATTGACTTGATTTAAAAATAGAATTAGGCCGATCATTATTAGAAGCGAGACAATGGTCAAAATGCGCATTGTAAATTGAAGCAGACTGACTGGCGTGGTTGCAAAGTGTGGCCAGTTTATCCAATTCTGAGCGAGTATCCAGAGACTGAGCGCACCGATTGTCCAGTAACGCCATTGCCCTGTGGGATGCGAAAATAACTGAGCCACTAGATAAATAAGTAGGAGGGTTACAGCCAATCCCATATGGGCACCAGTACTTGATTCAGTAATATCATTGTTCAATAGGTTAGTTAGCCCGTATGAAGGATTCATTCCCAGCAGAATTGGTGTCGGCGTGACCAGTTTATTGTTCAAACCCCAAGTTATAACATTATATAATGAATAACTGGCCATTAATATGCTAATTACTGCACTCAATAAGAGCTGTTTGAATTCTCGTCGTGTGAATTTGCGGCGGATGATGCGAATCAGTTCCAAAACCGCAATTAAAATCGTAAAGAGAAGCAGCGATAAAATATGTGAATTACCGACTAAGCCCATTCCGATAGCCAGCCAAACAATCCCTAGTTGGTCGTTTTTCCAAATCTTAAAGAGTCCCAATATGACCAGTGGCAAGAAGGCGTATCCAAAGGCCGCACCCATTGCCCCTCGAGTGAACATCAACTCAAAATGATATGAATTAAATTGATAAGCAAGGACGCCTAACCATAACACCAAGCGATTTTTTGACAGCGACTTAGCCAACCAGTATGCGTTTGTGAGGGTGAAAATATTCATCAACAGAAACCCAACGGCTAATCCCAACATGGGGCTTTGAAAAAGAAGTCGTGGAATGACAAAAATTAGCAAAGTGGGCCAAGGATACATGGCATTTACGGCAATACCGTGGTTGTCAAAGCCGATAAAGTTGATTAGGCTAGGAAAACGCCCGGATCTCAGTGCCTGGTATAAGGACTCAAGCCGCGCTAGATGAACTTGACCGTCGCTATTGATTGCGAAGAAGTGGCCACTAAATGCTGGATAGGTTGACAATAGTGCCAGGATTATTATTGTGATTGTCACAAGTGCCATGTGTGTCTTTTTTCGTGAAAGTGTCATTGCATTAATATCCCCCAGAGAGCGTTTAAATAATAATTTCATTCATAATTTTTAACTTCGTTCGAATGCGGAAACGCATACGACCATACCAGTTTCCCGATATGGTCGTATGCGTCTCAGTCTAGATTGAGAAGGTTACTTCTTTTCTTGCACGATATAGTGCGGCCGGTGTTTTGATTCGATATAAATCTTACCAATGTAATTGCCGATAATTCCGAGACAGAACAGCTGAATACCACCAATCAAGAGCAAAATCGTGATGGTTGAGGCCCAACCACTGACACTGTTATCGAATAATATTTTACGAATAATAACAACAAATATACTGATAATTGAGATCAGTGATAGCAAGCCACCGGTGAAGGTCGCAATCTTCAAAGGAACGTCGGAAAAGTCGACGATGGCGTCCATTGAATAATTGAACAGCTGCCAAATCGACCAGTGGGTTTCGCCAGCGGAGCGGGGTTGATTTTCGAACTTCAAATAAGTGGTTCGGAAACCGACCCAGTTAAAGATGCCCTTAGAAAATCGGTTATATTCAGGCAATTCCAAGATGGCATCAACCATTTGACGTGTCATTAACCGGTAATCGCGGGCGTTGGGAATAATTTTTACTTTTGAGATTTTGTTGACGACCGAGTAAAACGAGCGTGACAAGAATGACCTGATCATTGGTTCGCCGGCACGATTTTCCCGCATTGTACCGATGCAGTCGTAATCACCGCTTTCAAGCATTGCCAACATTTTAGGTAATAAAGTCGGTGGATCTTGTAGATCAACGTCCATGACGGCCACGTAATCACCAATGGTGTGTTCTAAACCGGCTAATAAACCAGCTTCCTTACCGAAATTTCGCGAAAAGGAGACGTAGTGAACAG
>NZ_JAXGWW010000300.1:0-2062 GCF_040773105.1 Lentilactobacillus sp. | reverse complement strand
CTAAAGGCGTTGATGGCTTCCGGTTGGATGCCATCTCGCATTTGAAGAAAAATCAGTCATTTGCTGATGTTTCTGACCAAGAAGATGCCATGAATAACGTGCCGGGGATTGACAAACTGCTCGCTGAATTGAGCGCCGACTTCAAACGCGACCATCTCATGACTGTTGGAGAAGCTGGCGGGGTTCCTGTTCGTCGGGCCCGACAGTGGGTCAATTCAAAAGACGGCTATTTCGATATGATTTTTCAATTTGATCACGTTAGCTTTTGGGAAAAGTTTACGGTTGGTCAAGTCGATGTTGCTCAACTACGCCAGGCGTTATCCAACTGGCAGACCGGTTTGGAAGGAATCGGCTGGAACGCCTTATTCCTGGAAAATCATGATTTACCCCGAGCGGTTTCTTATTTCGGTAATGACACAACCATGCGCAGTCAAAGCGCGACCGCACTTGCGATGATGTACTTTTTGATGAAAGGCACGCCATTTATTTATCAAGGTCAAGAGTTGGGCATGAGCAACGTTGATTTTGAAACGATTGATCAGTACCGCGACCTGGATTCCAAACGCTTTTATCGTGAAGAACTACAAAAGGGCGCGACCAAAGCCCAGACGTTGTTTAAGCTTCGCAGCAAGAGCCGCGATAATGCCCGGACACCCATGCAGTGGGATCGGACGTCAACCAGTGGCTTCAGCAGCCACAAACCGTGGATTGAAGTTAATCCCAACCACGTTGAAATCAACGTCGAAACCGAGGAAACCAACGCCAATTCAGTCCTTAACTTCTACCGAAAATTAGTTGAGCTAAGACGGCATGATCCGATTTTACTCGATGGCCAGTATGCGTTAGTCAATACCAACGACCACCAGTTATATGTTTACACCAGAGAATCCGGACGCAGTGGCTACTTAATTATCACCAATTTAAGTGATCAACCGGCCAGCTATCAGGTTCCGGATACTTATCAAAACCTCAAATTAGTTCTTACAAACGATTCAGAAAAACAACGACCGGCTTCCATGAAGCTCCAGCCATGGTCAGCCTACCTGTACAAATACGAAAGGAATTGATCCTATGAAATTAAACAACAAAGCAATGCTCATTACTTACCCGGACAGCTTGGGAAGTAATCTCAAAGATCTTCAAACCGTTTTGGAAACCCATTTAAAGGGTGTTGTCGGCGGCGTTCACTTGCTCCCCTTCTTCCCATCATCAGGTGACCGTGGCTTTGCGCCAATGGATTACACTAAAGTTGATGAAAAATTTGGTAGCTGGGATGACGTCAAGAAGTTGTCAGAATCTTACTACCTGATGTTTGACTTCATGGTCAATCATATTTCCAAACAGTCCAAATACTTCAAGGACTTCCAGGAAAAGCATAATGATTCAGCCTATCGAGACTTGTTTATTCACTGGGATGAATTTTGGCCAAAGGGTCACCCTACTCAAGAAGACATTGACCTGATTTATAAACGTAAGCCAAAGGCCCCGGTTCAAAGCGTCAAATTCGCAGACGGTCAAACAGAAGAAGTTTGGAATACCTTCGGCGAGGATCAAATTGATTTAGACGTCACCAAGCAGGTTACCAAGAAGTTTATCAAAGACACGCTCAACTTCTTGATTGATCACGGCGCTTCAATTATTCGCTTGGACGCCTTCGCTTATGCAGTCAAAAAATTAGGCACCAATGATTTCTTCGTTGAACCAGATATTTGGGACTTGTTAAAGGAAATTGACGGCATCACAGGTCCTCGTGAGACGACACTGTTACCAGAAATTCACGAAAACTACCACATTGTTCGAAAGATTACCGACCACAACTACTTCAGCTATGACTTTGCGTTACCAATCGTCACACTCTACAGTCTGTATTCGGGAAAAGCCGATCGCCTGGTTGGTTGGCTGAAAAACAGCCCAATGAAGCAATTCACCACACTTGATACCCATGACGGAATCGGCGTGGTTGATGCAAAGGATATTTTATCTGATGACGAGTTGGATTACACCAAGGCTGAAATGTATAAGGTCGGCGCCAACGTCAAAAAAGTTTATTCAAGCACTGCTT
>NZ_JAXGWW010000299.1:0-2077 GCF_040773105.1 Lentilactobacillus sp. | reverse complement strand
GGCTTTCCCAGTTAAGCCTAAAGATCAAAGGTAAAAAGTTCTTTTAAATACGATGTTAATTTAATATTAATTAGTTTAAGTGATGAAAAAATCGTCACTGTTTCTTCCTTAAACAACTTCTAAGGTAGATTGTAAAATTAATCCGAACGCTGTTCGGATTAATTTTACAATCTACCAAAAGGCGTCGATGGATTTTATCCATCAACACCAAATATCATAGAGCCGTTAAAACGTTACTGATTCGTGGTGGTACCAGTGGCGTCGGGGTGGCTGCCATGAGGCTCGCCAAGGCAATGGTCCGGGAATCAGGGTTGCCGGAATAACTCGAGATCCCGAAAAATTTGCTCGAATGAAAGCAGCCGGTTATGATGATACCCTTTTGGACCATCAGAGACGGCTTCAAACAGAAAACCATTTTGATGCAATTTTGGAATTGGTAGGCCCGGATACATTGATGGATTCCTTAACCCATTTGAACGTTAACGGGATTACCTGTTTCACCGGTGAATTAAGTGGCATGGACGATGCCCGATGGACAGTTGCCGATTTTGATCCGTTTGGGATTCCTGCAGGGGCTTATTTGACCCACTTCAGCTCTGATACAGCAAATGCATCCGATCTAAATGATCTGATTAAGCTTGTCGAGACCCACCATATTGACATTAAACCGGCAAAAATATTTGATTTGGTTCATACCAGTGATGCGCAAGCAGCTCTTGATCAAGCAGATAGTTTTGGAAAAGTGGTTGTGGTTAATAGTGACTACTAATGGTTAAGTCGATTAAAAGGAGACTGGGGCAAATTGAATTTTGCCCCAACCTCCTCTTTTTTATGATAGGCAGCTAATTGTTTGTCTCTTTAGTGGCCAAAAAGTTTAAAACGCTTTCCGAATTTAAATAGCCGATCACCTGACTGTCCATTCTAACAGCTAACTGCTGATTTTGAGCAAGCAGTTGATAACAGTCGCCCAGTGTCCGGTCTCCTTCAACAGAAGTGACCGGTAGCTTCTTAAACGGGGTTTTTCTTCCATACCCGGCCAAGACCAACCGGCGAATATAGACGTTTTCGATTTTGTGGGCTTCGCTGCCGTTGAACAGTGTTTTAACATAGTCGTTGCTTGGGTGTCGGACAAGGTTATCCGGTGTATCCAGTTGAATAATGTGCCCGTCTTTGACGACGCCGATTTGCTGCCCCATTTTTAATGCTTCGTTCATATCATGGGTAATAAATAAAATGGTGTTGTTAAAATGTTGGTGGATGGAAAGCGTCAGGTCCTGCAACTGCTCGCGTGATACAGGGTCAAGTGCACTGAATGGTTCGTCCATCAAAATCAGGTCGGGCTTGGTACCAAAGGCCCTGATGATGCCAACCCGCTGCTGCTCGCCACCCGATAATTCGTTGGGATATTTTGACAGATAACCAATTGGCAACTTTGCGGCAGCCATCAATTCTTTAATCGTTTGGTCGACTGCAGTCTTTGACTGGTGTTTGATTTCAGGTAGCAGTGTTAAATTTTGCTTGATTGTCATATTAGGAAAAAGAGAAATCTGCTGGAGAACGTAGCCCATGTTTAATCGAATCTTTCTCAAATTCTGATCGTTTAGCGTTAGTCCGTTGACTAAAATGTGTCCACTTACCGGTTTAACTAATCCGCTGATGGTTCGCAGAATAGTTGTCTTACCGCCACCGGATTCGCCAACCAGCACCATGATTTCGTGCGGATAAACCGATAAGGACAAATCATCAATTGCTTTTTGCTGATCATAAACGACAGAAATATTTGAAAGTTGAATGACTGGTGTATTCGGCATATGATCACTTCCTTAATAGATGATGGCGTTGTAAATAATGCCTTGCAACCTTTGCGGCACTGACTTTTTTGACGTTGACGTCATAGTTCATCTCCCGCATCTCCTTTGCCGTAATTTTTCCGGCCAACTGCTGCAGTTGCTTGACCACGGCCGGATGTTTTTTGGCAAATGCCTTGGTCATGAGTGGCGCTCCCTGATAGGTTGGAAAGAGATGCTTATTATCCCGCAACGAAACCAAGTGGTATTGACGAATTTGAGAATCGGTT
>NZ_JAXGWW010000298.1:0-2108 GCF_040773105.1 Lentilactobacillus sp. | reverse complement strand
TTATTACTTTTCAAAATATAGGAGGAATTCAAAATGCCACGAGTAAAAGGTGGAACAGTCACACATGCACGTCGTAAGCGTGTTTTAAAATTAGCTAAGGGTTACCGCGGTGGAAAGTCTCGTTTATTCAAGACTGCCAAAGATCAGGTTATGAAGTCACAGGTATACGCATTCCGTGACCGTCGTGCCAACAAAGGTAACTTCCGTAAACTCTGGATCGCCCGTATTAATGCTGCTGCTCGTCTTAACGACCTCAGCTACAGCCAATTTATGCACGGTTTGAAGCTTGCCAACATCGACATGAACCGTAAAATGCTTGCTGATTTAGCTGTTAGTGATGCTGATGCTTTCAAAGCATTGACTGACGAAGCTAAAAAGGCACTTAAGTAATTTTGATGTGCTAAAATGACTTTCACCGATAGATTGGTGGAAGTTTTTTTAAATAAATCTACTATATTTAAGGAGCGACATATGTTGTCTCGATTTAAACCAACATGGATGATTGGAGATATCTATTCAATTTCTCCACAGTTCCTGTTGGATCATAATATCAACTGTGTTCTAACCGATTTAGATAATACTTTAGTACCGTGGAACTCAAAAAATGGTTCCCGCGCATTACATGACTGGCTGGCTGAAAACAAAAAATTTGGCATTAAAGTGATTGTTGTTTCAAATAACAGCCATAAGCGCATTCAAAAAGCCGTTCAAGACTATGAACTACCATTCGTGCCACGGGCAATGAAGCCACTGACGATCGGGATTCGTCAAGCATTGAAGCAATTTCATCTCAAAAAACGTAACACCGTTATGATCGGTGATCAACTGATGACCGACGTCGTTGCCGCCAATAGTTGCGGCGTTCGCAGCATTTTGGTCAAACCTTTGGTCCGTGATGATGCGTGGAATACCACCATCAATCGCTATTTTGAAAAAATTGTCTGGAACAAATTGTCGAAGAAATATCCAGATCTGCATTGGAAATAGGAGGAAGTATGGCAAATAATGAAGTTATTGTAGACGGTGAAGTCGTTCATTGTGTTGGCTGTGGTGCCAAAGTGCAAACAACCGATAAAGAGGCATTGGGGTACACTCCGGAATCTGCTCTTAAAAAGGGACTCGAAAACGGGGAAGTTTATTGTCAACGTTGTTTTAGACTCCGTCATTATAATGAGATCGCGCCCGTCAGTTTATCAGACGATGACTTCTTGAAGCTATTAACCAGTATTTCCGATACGGATTCACTGATTGTTTATGTGGTGGATATTTTCGATGTTAACGGCAGTATGATTCCTGGCCTTCACCGATTCGTTGGGGACAATCCGGTATTGCTGGTTGGAAACAAACTGGACGTTTTACCCAAAGCCCTCAAGAAAAATAAGGTCAAGGATTGGTTGCGCCAACAAGCCAACGCAGCCGGGATTCGACCGATTGATGTTGAGCTGATTTCAGCCAAAACCAATTACGACATTGATCGACTACTGGATCAGATTGAAAAGTATCGAAAAGGCAAGGATGTTTATGTAGTTGGCGTTACCAACGTTGGAAAGTCAACGCTGATTAATTCGATTGTTCGTCAGTCGACGGGGATTAAGGAACTCATTACGACGTCGCGTTTCCCAGGAACGACCCTTGATCGAATTGATATTCCGTTAAACGACGGCAAAAATCTGGTCGACACGCCGGGAATCATTCAGCCCGAACAGATGGCCCATCATCTAACGGGTAAGGAACTCAAATTAGTTACCCCGCAAAAGACGATTAAACCCAAGGGATATCAATTAAACCCCGGTCAAACGCTTTTCTTCGGTGGCGTTGCGCGGTTTGACTATAACACGGGTGATAAGAAGCACGGGTTTACGGTATACGCGGAGAATAACTTGTTTATTCACCGCACCAAACTGGAAAACGCCGATGAATTTTATGCAAGCCACGTTGGGTCGTTTTTAACCCCTCCGATGGAAGACCAGACAGATGATTTCCCACCATTAGAGCCGCATGAGTTCAAGTCGACTGAAAAAAGCGACTTGGTAATCGAAGGCCTCGGTTGGGTCACCATTCCAGAAGGCGTATCGGTAACGGGTTGGGCACCAAAGGGCGTTTCAGTG
>NZ_JAXGWW010000297.1:0-2109 GCF_040773105.1 Lentilactobacillus sp. | reverse complement strand
TTGGAAATATGAACTAAACCATCCTGCTTGACGCCGATATCAACAAACACACCAAAGTCGACGACGTTACGAACCGTTCCTTGAAGTTTCATCCCCGGCTTCAAATCTTCCATCGTCAACACGTCTTTTCGCAAGAGTGGTGCCGGCATTTCATCCCGTAAATCCCGACCAGGTGTTTCAACGCCCTTAATAATGTCTTTAAGGGTTTCTTCACCGACACCGATCGCCTGGGCTTCCTCAGTTAAATGAACGTTACTCAAAGCAGCTGAGACGGTCGCATCACCTAATTGATCAATGGCCAAGCCATGTTGTTTCATCAATTTTTTCGCGGCGGCGTAACTCTCCGGATGGATATCGGTATTGTCCAAGGGATTGGAACCGCCGATAATCCGTAAGAAACCAACCGATTGTTCAAATGCCTTTGGGCCAAGCCGGGGAACCTTCTTGAGTTGTGAACGATTCTCAAACTGCCCAGTTTCATTTCGATACGAAACGATATTTTGAGCCGTCGTTTTGGTTAACCCGGAAATATGAACGAGCAGCTCCGGACTGGCCGTATTTAAATTAACACCGACCCGGTTAACTGCTGTTTCAACGACTTGATCCAATTGTTCCCCCAACTGCTTTTGGGGAACATCGTGTTGGTATTGACCGACACCGATTGATTGTGGATCGATTTTGACCAGTTCGGCCAACGGATCCTGCAGTCGACGGGCAATGCTGACAGCTGACCTTTGTTCAACACTAAAGTCGGGAAATTCGTCTCTGGCAACTTGGCTGGCCGAATAAACTGACGCGCCAGCCTCGTTGACGATCACATAATACACCGGCGACTTAATGTCTTTAATGGCATCCGCGACGAACTGCTCGGATTCCCGGCTGGCTGTCCCATTTCCGATCGCAATCATTTCAACGTGGTTTTTATTGATAAAATCAATGAACAGCCCCTTGGCCGCTTTGCGTTTCGCTTCGCTTGCCGGCTTATGGGGATAGATAACGGTTTTGTCCAAATACTTACCATTTGGATCGACGACGGCTAATTTACAGCCGGTTCGATA
Source organism: Lentilactobacillus sp. (assembly GCF_040773105.1). Lineage (NCBI taxonomy): Bacteria > Bacillati > Bacillota > Bacilli > Lactobacillales > Lactobacillaceae > Lentilactobacillus > Lentilactobacillus sp. The sequence continues at coordinate 1,051 of NZ_JAXGWW010000297.1, read as the reverse complement.
AGCAGGGTCAAAGCCCATCACGACTTTTCCCTTCATTGGCGCCTGCATCAATAAATTGTAGAGGTTCTTGCCAAAAATATCGATTGCGTGATCAGCTGCGATGTCGGTTAATTGTTTGCGAATTTCCCGTTCGATCGCCGGTCCGATAAATCGATGATAAGCATCTTCGATGGCGGCTGCGACAATATCTGCGGCATAGCCCTGCCGGTTTCCCACCGTGTTGGCTTTTAAGTGCCACAGGATCGGCGTTTCGTTGACATCGACTTTAACGTTTAAAATCTTTTCTTTTTCGCCACGGTTGATTGCAAGTGTCCTAAATGATGGAATCGATTTGATCGGCTGGCTGAAATCGTAGTATTGCTGATAAATCCCTTCTTCATCAAGGGTTTTGCCATCTCGTTTCACTTTGGCGACCAGTTGACCGTACGCTTGGGTATTCCCGCGAACCCAGTTACGAAAGTCAGCGCGGTCACCGGCTTCTTCAGCAATGATTTCATGAACACCAGCCAAAACGGCCGCCTCGTCAGGGAGTTCCTTGTCGGGATCAACGGCTTGTTTCACTTGCGCGGATAAATCCGAAGCAAATCGCACGGCCGCTTTTGCTAAAGGTTCCAAACCACGTTCTTTGGCAATCGTTGCCTTGGTCCGCCGCTTTTGTTTGTACGGCAAATAAAGATCTTCAACTTGTTGAAGGACTGGGGCCTGTTCAATTTGCTTTTTTAATTCGGGGGTCAGCGCCTGCTGTTCATCAATAATCTTGATAACTTCTTCTTTACGTTTATCAAGGGTTTGAATCCGGTGAGCGGCGTCTTGAATATCTCGGATTTCAACTTCGTCCAGATTTTCCGTCCGCTCTTTTCGATACCGGGCGATGAAAGGAACCGTGTCGCCTTCATCGAGCATCTTCAAAGTTTCTGCAATCTGTTTTTCCCGGATTTTCGGTAAATCGTGATGAATCTTGTGTATCAATGCTTCGTTCATTTATTCCACCTCGTCAATAATGTCACGTTTAATTATAGCATGCCGGGCTAACTGAATTGGCCTTAAACCG
>NZ_JAXGWW010000296.1:0-2110 GCF_040773105.1 Lentilactobacillus sp. | reverse complement strand
TTTTGTGTCAGATTAAACGTAAGTTGCCGACCGTCAAAGTCGGTTTGGTGACCATGCTGAACTTTGCTGATATTTCACGCTATCAGGTTGACTTTTATACGCTGCAGCACATTACGGCCAACCCATTCTTGATTGCAACGGTTGGGCGAACCGGTCGTCAGGTATACTCATGGACGGATGATAGTCGGTTCTCCATGCTGCGGATGGCCATGTTGGGCGTTACCGGCCAGGTGACCGATCAGGCATTTCGCCTTCAAAATTTACGAATTAATTATCAACAAGACAGATGGCTGCTACTTTTAAATTCTTTGCAGAATTACTTGTGATTTTGCGTAATTTTAAAGTAGGAGGTGGGAAAATGGTTAAACGATGCGAGTGGGCGACCAAAAGTCCCGAATTAATGATTTATCACGACACCATCTGGGGACGCCCGGAAAGGGATCCTCAGAAATTATTTAAGGCCTTGTCATTGGAGATTATGCAGGCTGGGTTGGCATTTCAAACGGTCTTAAGGTTTGAAGGCGGCATGGACGAGGTGTTTCATCACTTTTCGATCAGCTATTTGGCGAGGTGTGGGGATCAGGAAATTGAGATATTTTGCCAAGATAAGCGGATTATTCGCAATCATGCGAAGGTTCGGGCAATTGTGGCCAATGCCAAAGCACTTCAGAACGATCCAAGTCAGTTAGCGCAGGCAACTTGGGCGCCGGTCAATAATGTTCAAATGGATCATCTGTTGTCCGGGCCAGCCCATGCCGAAAGGTACCATGTCTTTACGGAAAAGTTTGTGAAAGCCTTTAAAAATTTGGGCCTTCAGCGGGTCGGACCGATCACGGTATATAGCTACCTGCAAGCGGTTGGCGTGGTTAATGATCACCTTCTCACTTGTGATTTTCGTGAGTAATTATCTTCAAAAATGAGGAATAAATTTCTTGATTATTTTAAAAATCTATAATATGATACCAAGGTTGTATGTTAAGTCCATTAACTATAGGGGAGTCATGATATGGCAATGGTGATTACTGGGTCGTTGATCCGGAAAGCTAGAAGAGATAAAGGGATGTCCCAAGTTCAGCTTGCTGAAGGGATTTGCACTCAAGCAACCATCAGTTCCATTGAAAGTCGAAACACGTGTACCAGTGTTGATATCTTATTCAAGATCTGTAAGCGACTGGATTTAAAGATTACTGATGTTGCGAAGAACTCACGGTATGGCGATAAGGTATTTTCATATATTGAAGATGATATGCGCAACCATTTGTACGCTGACGCAAATAAGCACATTGGCCAGATTGATAGTAAAAAGTTGGAATCAAGGTATCTAAAGGGGAAGTATCATTGTTACCAAGGATTTATCGAACTTTATATCAATGATGATATTAACGAGGCCATTTATAATTTCAATCTGCAGCTCACCCAATACTCGGCGGATGAATTTACCTTCTACCAGGCTTGGTCGAACTTAGGAATTGGGTTGGCTTACCAAAAGTTAGGCAAGCTCAAACGGGCTGAAAGCTTTATTGATGCCAGCGCGAAGATCCTGTCCAAGGTTAAAAAGGCCGGTAAACACGATATGATCGTGATCGTTGATTTATACGTTGATATTATTGCCGCTTATTCGGAATTGGAAAAGTATGATCGGGCGCTGGTTTTGATTCACGAAAATTTAAAGCAACTGACTGAAGACGATTTGATTTATAAGGTCGATATTTTAGCCGAGCTTGAATCAAAGTGTTTGTATGCCCAAGGTGAGGTGATTGCTGCGACGATGAAACAGTTCGCCGCCATGTTTATCGCCGAACTGCGTGGGAACACGGAACTTTCTGAAAAGATTTTGAAGCGTAATCAATCCCATATTGTGCAGATGGTCAAAAAAGAATTGAAGAAAAACGAAGGCAATCCGACATATGTTCAGTAAGTCGGAACGAATGGGGCTGGGTCAAAAGTGTCAACTTTTGACTCAGCCTTTTCTGATGGTTGATATTGTCCAGTTAAACAATACGACAAACGGCTTAATCATTTTTCTACCAGAAGACAAATAGCCAAAAATAAAGGAACTGACAACAAAACCAAGTTTTGTTGCAGTTCCTTTATAAGTTTTCTATCTAAT
>NZ_JAXGWW010000295.1:0-2116 GCF_040773105.1 Lentilactobacillus sp. | reverse complement strand
TTTGATGCTAGTCTAAGGAATGTAAGTATGATTTCAACTTGTAAGGGGGGCTGTTATTTGGATAAAACATGTTCCGACGAGCCTGACGCTAAATTCTAAGGGAACTTTGATTCAACCCCCAAACCCTGGGGCTTAAATCAAAGTTCCCTTAGAAATCGCATCACTCGGCTCTCGTCACACTCTAAACGTGTTCCGACGGGCCTGATGCTAACTTCTAAGCCAACTTTGATTCAAACCCAAAAGCAGGGTTTAAACCAAAGCTGCCTTAGAAACCGCATCACCCAGCCCTCGTCACACTCTCGGCACAATTACCCTCAAAAAATCCGCCTTTGTTTTGACCGTAATTGGCAGCGACATGGCGGGGTCGCCATCAATTCTTGCTTGGATGTCACGCTTGGACTGGTTTTCAATTTTAACCGTTTGGCATTTAAAGTATTTGACACCCTTGGCGTTCTTGAGATTTCCCGTAATGAAATAGCGTAAATACGTCAGCAATTTCATCGGTGTAAAACTCTTCAAAATAAAAACGTGCAGATAATCATCATCATAAGACGCGTCGGGGTTAAAGGCAATGAAGCCGCCGACCGAATTTGTGGTCGTGATGAGCAGAATTTGTGAGCGTAAGGTTTCGGTGTGGCCGTTCGCGGTAATCTTTAACTTGTAGGAACGGTTGGTGAATAACTCCTTGAAGCCCTTAACGAGATAGATCGCCTTGCCAAACTTTTTCTTCTCGTCGTCCTTCACGTTCCTAGCAATATCGGCCAGTCGTCCCAGCGTCAGGCTGCTAATCATCGGTGTGTCTCCGATGGCACCTAAATCCACTTCCGTTGGTTCGCCGTCCAGGAGGTTATTGATGGCGTCATCGACTTTCAGCGGGATGTCCAGTGCCCGGGCAAAATTATTAATCGTGCCACCGGGGATGATTCCTAGAGGAATGGCCTTCCCTGCCTTTAAAAAGCCCTCACAGGCGGTATTGATTGACCCGTCACCACCAATGGTAATTAAACAATCGTAGTTTTCGGTGGCAATTTCTGCTTGGTGAACCGCGTCATCTCGAGATTTGGTCTGGCGTAAGTCAACCGTTTTGCCATTACTTTCCAACAGCGTCTTGGCATCAGTCGCAATCTGTTGATTATCGGTTTTACCGGCATTCTTATTATAGATAATGACGTACTTTTTCATGTTGCACCTCCTATTCATCGATCCTAGGATTACAACATCATTATATTATGATTGGCGAGTTGTGTCGTCTTTAGGGATTATCGTCAGCGATCCGTTCATAATCGGCGAAGTGGCGTCGACTGTATCAGGATCAGTGAAAATTTTGAGGAATTTCATGAAACTTTCAGCAGTGTTGGCTTCATTGAGATCCTTTAATGGCAGCCAATAGTTTTTGCCTTCGTCAGATTGCTTGAGTTCACCGGAAAAATGAGTCGTTTTATATAGAAATCCGATTCGGCGATACGCAGGGGTTTCATTAAACCACTCAACTGTCCCGCATGCTTGTAAATGACTTACTTTGAGGCCGGTTTCTTCAAAGACTTCTCTGACCATGGCATCGTATAATGACTCGCCTTTTTCAACATGGCCACCGGGAAAGGTGTGACCGAACTTCCAAGCAACGTCGGTCTTGTCTTCTACCAGCACTTCTCGAGTCTGTTCATTATAGATCATGCACATGTTGACCATTTCAATTGGTTCGGAACGTGAATATGTCATTTAACTGCCTCCCGTATCGTTAATATATCCTTTGGTGCTTAGTATAAAGTAGATAGTAAGCTGGGACAAGAAGGGTGAGGGGATTCTTGGCTGGGCGATGAAACGAGTTTTATTTTGTGTCTCATTTAGCCGGTTGGACGACCAGGAAACCACGGCAGAAAAATAGCCAGTCAACGATGAATAAACTGCGTTCATTATTGACTGGTTATTTTTGTGGTCTGATGGCCATGAAATGTCTAGTAGTTAAACGGTTCGCTTTGCACTCTGGTTTGATGTAGATGTCCGTTTGGGCTTTCCTTTTTACCTAGCCCAAACTTGCTCCGACGACCACAAACGAAGTGCAGTGTCTAGTCCTGTGGACGACGCAACTGACACTGCGATCTAAGACCTTCCAATC
>NZ_JAXGWW010000294.1:0-2140 GCF_040773105.1 Lentilactobacillus sp. | reverse complement strand
GCCCACTAAGCCAATGGCTTCCACGAATAGCTCCAAGCCAATCAAACTAGCGATGGTTAAGAAAATCGTTCCCCAAGTTGGCGAAATTGGGTACATCAATGAGATGAATGCGAAAATCAAGGCAATTCCATAGATAACTAAAACCGTCTGCCGGTGTGTGAGTCCAATTTGCATTAACCGGTGATGCAAGTGATGCTTATCAGCATGGGAAATGGGTTGCCGATTTAGCATCCGCCGTAAAATGGCATAAACGGTATCCGTAATGGGAACACCCATAATAATCACCGGAATAACAACCGAAATGAACGTCACGTTTTTCAAACCATACAACGAAAAGACCGACATCATAAACCCAATGAACAGTGAACCGGTATCCCCGAGATAAATACGGGCAGGAAAGAAGTTATAGGGTAAAAAGCCAATCATTGCAGCAACTAATGCAAAAATACTGATACCAACAAAGGTATTAGCAACGTTTAGAAAAAACAAACCGGTGATTCCCATGGTTGATAGTGCGATGATGCCCACACCTGTTGCCAAGCCATCTAGACCATCAATCAAGTTAACCGCATTGGTAATCGCTAATATCCAAATCCAAGTGATCGGCAAACTCAGCCAGCCCAAGGAAACCAGGCCAACAAACGGAACCGTAATGTGGCTCATTTTGACGCCCGCCGCAAAGTAAACCACTAAAGCAGCAATCGAGATACCAATCACTTTTTGACGGGGCTTGAGTTCAAAGATATCGTCAATGATGCCGGTCGCAATGATGACACACTCACCGGCAAGTACACCCCATAGCTGACGTGTTGGAATTTGGAACCTTAATAGGAAGACTGTCGCAAAGGTATAAGAAAGAAAAATCGCCAAACCGCCCATTGTCGGCATTGGCACCTTATTCACTCTTCTTGCATTTGGATTATCAATTGCGCCTACCCGGAACGCCAATTTTCGGACGAACGGTGTCAGGATCGCGGATAAAATCATAGTCGCAACTAAACTGACAATGATTTCGAATTTCATAATAGTTTCCTCTCTTCATGACACATTGGTACTATTATACAAATGGCTTTCAGTAAACACAATCACTCACCCAATTTTTTTCAGATAATATTGAACAAATTGAGCAAGCTTACTAAAATATCACTTTACTACACAAGTTTTTTTAAGGGTAAGCGTTTACAGATATGACTATGGTCTTGCGTTTTTTTTTGAAAATGGGTATACTAAGTTTGTGAAGCGAAAGCGCTTTACTAGTTTGTGAAAAATTTTTTATAATTTCTGAAAGGAGTGTTTAATTATGGCAAGTAACCAAGCTACCAAGACTGAGGGAACTGAGCACGAAGCGGCACCTATTTTGCAACAAATGTGCATCTTCGCAACTGTATTATTCGTTTCTTCATTAATCTCACCATTATTCCCTAAGTCATTCCCAGTTCCAACTCCGGTTATTGGTCTTGTTTTGATGTATGTGCTTTTAGCATCACACATCATTAAACTATATCAAGTGGAGAAGATGGCTGACTTTTTGATCAGCTTAATTGCTTTCTTATTCGTCCCATCTGGAGTTCAAATGGCTAACTCATTGAACGTCTTTACAGATGACGGCGCGATGACTGGTGTTATGTTGATTGTTACTATCATCTTAGCTACTATTATTTTGTTAGTTGTTATCGCATATACCACTGCCGGATTCATGGCCATCAGTCGTAAGGTATTCCACAAATCAACTGATGTTGAATAATTCGGTACCCTCCCAATTATAGAAAGGATTGAGTTATATGACCTGGGTAAACTTTTTCGGTAATGCTTTAGATCCGAAAGTCGGTGGGATAGCCTTCTTTGGTATTTTCTTATCATTAGCTGTCTTTCTCATTGGCCAATATTTATTTAAGATTTCAAATGGTTTCTTCTTATTCCAGCCATTATTCGTTGGTATGGTTCTAGGTATCTTCATTCTCTGGCTTATGGCTAAGTGGTTTGGTGTTTCACTGCCAACCTTCTACATGTCAGCATACAAGCCAGGTGGTGACATTTTATTCTGGTTCTTGAACCCTGCCACTATTGCGTTTGCCATTCCACTGTACCGTCGGAATGATGTTGTTAAGAAGTTCTGGTTAGAAATTGTTTTGTCATTGAT
>NZ_JAXGWW010000293.1:0-2163 GCF_040773105.1 Lentilactobacillus sp. | reverse complement strand
TGAACGCTGCCCAAACAGGGGATTCAGTTCCAAGTGGGACAGACGAGTCAGAATCGGAAAATACGGCGGATATGTCAGATAGCGGACAGAATCAGCAACCGGGTAATGCTGCGGCTGAACGGCCAGAAGAACAGGCCGGAGCCAATGATTATGGTAACCTTGATCATAATCAGAATTCTTTAGGGAGTTCGAATACAGCTGATGCTAACCCTACTTCTGATGCTAACCCTACTTCAAAGGACGTGTCACCAAACGCAGCGCAGACAATGTCAGAAGATGGAGACGCTTTCGATTATCAGGAAGGTCTGGGAAGCTTGGACGCAACCGAACCACCGGTTTCAAATGATGAGGGTGGGTCAGTTACTGATGCAAATAATCCAGGCGAAGCTGATCCAATCAGTGGCAGTTCCTCGACAGTTCCAACTAGCTCAGGGTTAATGCCGGCAAGTGAAAACACTGAGTTATCACCTATGGGTGATAATGATCTGCCAAACGATGTTGGTCGTGCAACTGGTAATGAGGATCTCAATGCGGCAAGCGGAGCAGTTTCAGGTACATCATCGGAATCAACTCCAATAGGTGAAGATATTAATGCCGCGGCTGGTGGACAATCAGATATTGGGTCACCACGTACCACCGGTGCTTCGGGTGCAGGACATATGACTAACGTTCGTCCGGCTACGAATTCAACAGGTAGTGTTCGTCCGGTCGCAACGACGGCGGGGAGTGCTAAGCAAGCACCAATCATTCCAGCAAAGCATTATTCGGCATCATCAAATGTGGCGTCAAACTTTAAAGCGCCCCATTCAGGAACTCCTGATGTGCCAACAACTCCGCAAGGTGATAGCGGTCAAGCCCCATCGAATGGACGAGTAACTAATTTTAATAATATTCCAGATTAAACAAGCACTTCTGGCAAAAAAGGCATATCCAAGGAGGTATGCCTTTTTTGATGGTGCGGTTTATCTATTGTGCTCCTTGAGGTTATAAGGTATAGCCAACATTTATTTTAGCCGAAAGGAGCGAATGGATTTGCAAGATGGTTTTGGCGTCACACCAGACATTCGCACACGCATGAAAATTGCGATGTTCTATGTACGAGATCTGATGTTTTTGATTATTTGGGCAGGAATTATTTTCATGATTTCAGATGTATTCCCACCAGATATGCAGTTAGAAACCGTATGTTTTTGGGTTGTCGGTATTGGCTATGGTGTTTGGTTGGTTTGCCCATCGCTGGGAAATCATGGTAAGCGTAATTGGGAATTACTCATTTATGATTTCTTTCCGAAAAAGACACGATTTAAAAGCCTCGATTATGGGGTTTTCGTTAAACAAAAGATTGAAGGGGTGTGGAAGCGATGATTTCTGTTCGACACAGTGGTAGGTCTCAAGGAACCAGTCGATTCGAGACGATGGACAAAGCTAAAAAAGGGCAAGACAGCAACAAAGCGTCCCTTTTTCAACCAGATCGGCAGTTTCAAATGACCGATTTGATTGATTATAAGCGATTAACACCCGGCTCAGATGCGTTTATTGAATTGAAAGTATTCGGGTATGCTGAAATTTTGGTCGTCGATGGGATTGGGTTAAGCAGCGTTCCCGCAACGAAATTAGAGGCAGTATCAGACTCATTGACTAGTTTTTTAAGACGATATTTGAATGACGTTACGTTTGTTATAGCGCCCTTTCCAGTTTCAACAGCTAAGCAGCAAGCCTTTTGGGGCGAGCGGTATATGAAATACACCCGGATGGTTCAAGAAAAACAGTATAAAAATAGACAAGCTCATCAAGTCTTGATTCAGAGACAGCGATTTTGTCAGGACAAAATTAAAGCAGCTAAGGGCATTGAAGAAACGTTGGAAAACCGGGAATTCTTTGCGGTAGTGTTCGGTGATACGGTACGAGAATTGCGTAGCAATCTGAATAGCATAGATGGCTTGCTGGGAGATGCTCAGGTCTCAGCCTATTTAAAATTTCGAATGTTGGAACGTAGTCAAAAAGAGCGGGTCATGGAACGGATTAATAATCCTAACGTGCGGGTCTAAGGAGTGGTTAAATGAAAAAGCGAGAGATTCAGAAATTAGAAAAACAAGATTATGATTTGGCGATGATTGCCCGGACACAACCACAAGGCAATATCCGAATTAGGGATCGAGTCAT
>NZ_JAXGWW010000292.1:0-2206 GCF_040773105.1 Lentilactobacillus sp. | reverse complement strand
TTAGCAGTATATGATTTCACAGCAATCTTGATAATCCCAACGTATTCAATCGTCTTCTCAGAAACATCAAAATCGCTCAACTTCTGGCCGGTTTCATGTGCCAGGATAACCTGAAGCGCGTGCTTTTTGATTTCTGGATCTTCGACTAATTCTGCATCCCCGTAACCCATCACACTACGATAAGCAAAGCTGGGTGTATTTTGCTTGGGATCCTTTGGCACCATCAATTGGCCGCCATCATCGATTTCAAAGCCCATTCGACCATCCTTTTGAATCAGCTCGCGTTTGGTGCCGACCGGTGCGCCGTGAATATATAAGGTTAAGTTGTTATCATCATTAAACTCATAGCCAAAATTAGTCGGGACCACGTATGGATAGTCATCCGTTCGAAACCCACTATGAATCACGTGGGAATCTTTGAGTATTTGCTTGATTTCATCAATAGCCGTTACTTCTCGATCTTTTCTACGCATGCGATCAGCTCCTTTGATTTGTCTTCAGTATAGTCATTTTATATCACCTCGTACATAGACACTTTTGCCCAGCCAAAATTTCCAAACCAATTCGTTGCGCACAATCGGTTTACAGGTTACGATTTTAGTAGTTGTAGATGTAAACGTTTCCGAGCAGAATTGGGAGGAATATTTTATGGCAAATTATGATTATGATGTCTTATACATTGGTAGCGGCCACGGCACCTTCGATGGGGCGATTCCATTGGCCGCCCGCGGCAAGAAAGTCGGCGTTATCGAATCCGGCTTAATTGGCGGCACCTGTCCCAACCGCGGCTGTAACGCTAAAATCACGTTGGATGCACCAGTTGCGCTTACCCGCTTAACTGAAAGAATGCAGGGCATTGTCAACGGTGATTTGGCAATTAACTGGACCGCCAACGAGAAACACAAGCAAGAAGTCATTCAAGGCTTACCTGACATGATCGGCGGCTTGATGAAATCGGTCAATATCAATATCATCAAGGGTCGTGGGATATTTGAAGATGCCCACACCGTCATGGTAGACGGAACACCACACACCGCTGAAAACATTGTGATTTCAACCGGTCAACATCCTCACCGTTTGGACATTCCAGGCACCGAATTAGCCCACGACAGTGCCGACTTCATGAACCTGACTCATTTACCGGCCAACATTACCATCGTCGGTGCCGGCTACATCAGCTTGGAATTTGCCACAATTGCCAACGCTGCTGGCGCCAAAGTAACTGTTATCACCCACGGCGACAAGGTATTGCGAAAGTTCTACCAGCCATACGTTGAACAAATTGTCGCAGATTTGAAATCCCGAGGTGTTGACTTCATTAACAATGCCAATGTAACCAGCTTCGAGCAGGACGACAGAGATTTCACCGTCAACTACGACGGTAGAACGGTCAAAACCAACTGGATTTTAGACGCAACTGGCCGGGTTCCAAACGTTGACGGAATTGGGTTGGATAAAGTCGGCGTTGACTACAGCGAAAAAGGCGTCAAGGTCAACGATCACCTCCAGACCAACGTTGATAACATCTATGCTTCAGGCGACGTCATTGACAAAGATCAACCAAAGCTGACCCCAACGGCGATTTTTGAGTCCACTTACTTGATGCACGTCTTTGCCGGCGATACCAGCGACCCAATTGACTACCCGGCAATTCCGTCAGTTGTCTTCACATCACCAAGAATCGCCAAAGTCGGCGTTTGTGTTGAAGAAGCTCAGAAAAACGACCTGACAATTAAGGAAAATCATTTGCCAGACGACTGGTATCGTCAAGTTACCAAGGAATCGATTGGCGATAACGCTTTGATTTACGACAAGCAAAACCACCTGGTGGGCGCCACTGAAATCAGTGACCAGGCAGAAGATGCCATTAACGCCTTCCTACCGGCAATCGTGTTCAAGTTTGAACCAGCTCAACTGGAACGACTGGTGACACTGTTCCCTACGATTGCGGCAGACGCTTGGGGCCAGATTTAGCGACGTCAGAAGTTCAGAACGCCTGCATTTAAGTAACCTTTTCACTTTATAAATCATGATGATTGATAGAAAATGTCATCCAATAAACAAAGAAATCCCACCTTAGCTGGTAGGATTTCTTTGTTTTTTATGATCGCATTTCTCGAAGATGATGCTCAATGAAGAGTAAGCACTAAATAATTGGACGTATTCAAAAAGGCATTCGAGCATGTTATTCTTCAGATAACACAAT
>NZ_JAXGWW010000291.1:0-2222 GCF_040773105.1 Lentilactobacillus sp. | reverse complement strand
GTCCACAAAGCTAGTTGGTAATCATTTTTACTAAGGAGTGGTGACTATGGAAAAACAAGATTTAGCCAGTGCCCATCGTCGGCTGAAGAGCCCAAGTATCAAGGTTCGCAAGCGCGCCTTGAAGATTATTCATGAAGCTAAGGCAAATAAGCCTCGTAAATAAAGCAAGCTTATGATGATGCTTGATAATCATTATTAGATAGTTATTCAAATAAAGATGGTTTGGTTTCCTTTTTAAAGGGGCCAAGCCATTTTTATTTTCAGACAGCTTTCGTTACCGTCATCTGAAAAATCGGTTAGCTCGATGGTAAACGCTCACTGTTAAAAAGAATTGGGTTAGGAAAAATCAAAAGTCACTCATTTTATTTTCGTGTGATGAAGTTAAATTTTGTACTTTGATGGCGTTGGATATTGATAATGTAACGTTTATTTTTAAATTGTGCAATCGAATCTTTTGCCTCTGACAACATGTTTTCTCTGGTGTTTAAGGAAGCAAAAAGCATTAAAATTACGCATGCCTATTCGTTTATTTAAACATTGAGCACGATTAATTTTACATTGGAAAATAAAAAGAAAATGATTAAAATTTGGTTGACAATTTCTCAAGGTACTATGTATACTGATACCATTCAATTTGATCGATGACGTGTTAATCACATGTTAAGTAACTGCCAGCGAATTTTAAAGCAAGCATCGTTGATGGAAGGATGTATCTTCCTGGTGGGTGAAAGTGCATGTGAGCGAAAGCCTTTTTCGAGAGACTTGGGAGCGACTTCCCGTATGAATGTCAGGGTTCCAACTATGGGACTCATTGAGGTAATGCATGCAAGTGTCTTACAAATTTAGGTGGTAACACGTGAAAACGTCCTTTTCGGCTTCGGCTGGAAGGGACTTTTTTTATCAAATTGAAACTTTAGATAGGAGATGGTTAACGTGCATCAGATGAATTTAACAACGAATGTGAGTTGGCCACACTTATGGTCAAAGGCAACTCACAATTAGAATCGTTCACATAGCCGGTGATTCCACGGCATTGATTCACACATAAAACACCTATTCAAAATTCACATAACGACATAGAAGCCAGTATTTTAGCAATTAAGAAAGGAGTTGTTTCAAATGCCAAGTATCAATACAGAAATCGTTCAACCAGCTTCGTTTGAAGCAACGACATTATTAGCCTTATTACTCTAAACAGGACTCTGACATCATAGTCGGGTCCTATTTGAGAAACAATGGGGCCCTCAAAAGTACCCCAGGTTGCTGGTGGTACTATTTTTTTACAACTTTTTGACTAAATGACACTTGTAATCAACTAAGGAGCTCTTGATTATGACAAAACAAATTCAATTTTTTGATACAACATTGCGTGACGGCGAACAAACGATTGGGGTCAACTTCAGTGTTGACCAGAAAGTCAAAATTGCCCAAGCTCTTGAAAAGTGGGGCGTTGATGTGATCGAAGCTGGATTTCCCGTGGCTTCCCCCGAAGATTTTGAAGCTGTCCAAGCTGTTTCCAGAGCCGTCAAGCACACCCAGGTAACAGGACTTGCCAGAGCGCGCAAAGGTGATATCGATGCCTGCGTTAAAGCAACCCAAGACGCCGTCAACAAACAAATTCATGTCTTTATTGCGACGTCGCCAATTCACCGCGACTCTAAACTTCACATGACAAAGGAACAAGTTATCCAATCAATTCACGATTCGGTCGCCTATGCCCATCAGTTTTTCGATATCGTTGAGTTTTCACCAGAAGATGCCACTCGAACAGAGCCGGATTTCTTAGTTGAATCGATTGAAACCGCCATTCATGCTGGGGCGACCGTGATCAATATTCCCGATACCGTGGGCTACACCAACCCAGTTGAATTTGGCAACATTTTTAAGAATCTCCGAGAAAATGTGAAAGAGTTTGACGACGTTACCTTCTCCGTTCACTGCCACGATGACTTGGGGATGGCAGTTGCCAATAGTTTGGCTTCCATCGAAAACGGTGCAACTCGAATTGAAGGGACGATCAATGGCATTGGTGAACGGGCTGGTAATGCTGCATTGGAGGAAGTTGCCGCCGCCCTTTATGTTCGTCAGGATTACTATCAAGCAACGAATAACATTCACCTGCAAGAAACCAAGCACGTTTCAGATATCATTAGTGACTTTGCCCAAATGCCGGTTCCTCATAACAAAGCGGTTGTTGGTGCCAATGCCTTTGCCCACGAATC
>NZ_JAXGWW010000290.1:0-2226 GCF_040773105.1 Lentilactobacillus sp. | reverse complement strand
GTGGTCAGATTTCTCGTCACACTTGTGCTGGTCGTGGGTGTTGTTGTTTGGCTTGCTAACCTCTCGACAAAAGTCGAATATGGTTCTCAAAACACCGAACAATCTGTTAAGGATAATAGTTCTAGTCACACCGAGTCTGACAACGCGTCTAAGGAGACGGGCAACTCAGACTCAAACAATTCTACCGATGATAAAGAAATCACTTCATCTCAGCGAAGCTCTTTGCAAAGTTCGATTAATCAGGAATCAGATGCAACAATTAAGAACAGCGAACAAAAAAAGCTAGACGACACGAAAACCAAATCCGGTAACCAGCAGTCGTCCAGCTCAGCCAATACTACTTCTAACTCAGCTGGGTCATCCAAGAAAACCGACAACAGTAAAAAGAACTCAGGATCCATCACTTTCAGTCAGTCTCATACCTTCTCTTCCGTCGCAGACGCCAAGAGTTGGGCCCAAGCCACGAAATCGCAATGGCTGAAGGATGGTTATTCCACCTATACGATTACTTCAGATGCACAGGGTAACTACGTGCTTCGGTTTGTGAAGTAATGAGTCGAACACTATTAAGTCGAACTTGATCAAAAGCAGCGTCCCCAGACACCTTATCGTGTTTGGGAACGCTGCTTTTGAATTTGGGCTTATTTAACTGGTTTAAACCGGGAAAAATCCAACTGCATGATTAAGATCGCAATAATAATTAAAACGCCACCCAGCAATAAATGGACGGTGAAGGGTTCAAACCCTAAAGCAACCGAAAAGAGGCTACCAAACATCGATTCCGTCATGAGAATCAGACCGGCCGGCGTAGGATCAGTGAACCGCTGACCGATAATTTGGAGCGATTGAGCACCAAATGAAGAAACGATTCCTAAAACAATCACTGGCCACAACCCAGCCTGCCAGTTAATTGCACCATAACTCGCATGTTCAAATAGCAGTGACCAGATCAAGCCAAAACCGCTTTGCGTGATTCCTAGCATAAATGACAGCACAAAGGGACTCGTATTCATTGTCCGCATGCCAAAATAGACAATTTGAAGCGCGTAAAAGAACGCGGAAATGAGTGTCAATAAATCACCAATGTGCAACGTAAATCCGTTTTGCAAAATGTTGGTCAGAAAGCCCATCCCAACAATCGCAATAATAATGGCAGGATAACTCTTTGCTTCGGGCCGACGCTTATAAATCACCCAAATAATAATGGGAATAATCACCACGTAAATCGCCGTTAAGAACGCATTGTTTGACGGTGTGGTATAACGCAAGCCCCAAGTTTGGAACTGATAACCTAAAAAATTAATTAAACCGGCGGATAACCCTATCTGGACATCAGCCCGGCTCATTTTCATAATGGCTTTGTGGAAAAACAGAAAAGCTAAACCAGCGTAAATCAACCCTCTGATGGCATTGATCAAACCGGCTTGCATATGCGCGTTAGTCGCCATTTTGGAAAAGATGTACCCGGCACCCCAAATCATCGCTGCCATCAGCAACATCAGATTGGCGCGCCCCTTTGATATTTGCATGGTGCGGTTATTCCCCCTCTAAGAACGCCAGCGCCAACTTTCGATACAGCACAGTCGCCTGTAAAAATTCGTCGATCTCCACGTATTCATCCGCCTCGTGAGACGTATTGGTTCCGGGACCGTAAACAATGGCCGAGAACCGGGCTTTCGACTGTAAAAATTCTGACGCATCACTAGCACCGCCAGAGCCAACCGGGATCACACGGTTACCAATGATCCGGTGACCAATTTTTTGCGCTAGTTTGACTAACGGCGCGTCTGGCCGGCCGGGAATTGCTTCCTCTGGATAGCTGTAGGACAACTTCAACTGAAAACCTGAACGGTCATTTAGACGATGGACAAGTTTTTCCAGTATATCATAAATCATCTGATTCGGATAAGCCGGAATAGTCCGTACATTAGCTGAAAGTCGGGCTTTTCCTGGAATTGTATTGATCTGTTCACCACCAGATATCAGATCAACGTTATGCAGCAAGCCCCCTAAAACTGGATCGATTTTATCGAGACCCTGCATCATTGCCGTAATTTCGTTATAAAATACGATCAAATTATCGATGGCGTTGATTCCCTTGGTCGACTGTGCGCTGTGCACTGATTTGCCGATTGAATCCACGTGATAATCAATCACGCCACGCGCAGTATACGCAATTTTATCTAAGCCGGTGGGTTCAGCAATCACCAAGCCCGCCAACTGGTC
>NZ_JAXGWW010000289.1:0-2271 GCF_040773105.1 Lentilactobacillus sp. | reverse complement strand
ATTATCTTAATTATCGTTGTTGGACTATTTTGTACATATTTAATCAAATTACGCAATTCACTGTATATCGGTGCGCTCGCCAACCTTTCGCTTCTGGTCCTGCTCATCTTCTTGGTACAGTTAATTTCGCTTTTGAATAGTCAATTCTGGGGGATTGTCCTAGGTGTTGCCGTCTTCATCGTTGGCGGTTTGGTACTTTTAGGACTGGCCCTAAGCTTTATTTTCTTCTTTATTAACGCCTTTGTGGTCTGGAAGCGCGAAGGTTACAGCCTGAGCAGTTCACTGACACTGATAACTGGGATTGCGGTCGTTGTGGTCGATATTCTCTACTTCACCAATCCATCTTTTGGCCCCAGACCCCTGCAAGCGGCAGTTACAACCTTCTTGACCCTACTTATTTTCTACGTCCTGCTCACAGTTTGGAACACCATTTCGTCGATGCTGTTATACCGTCTTTACTTTCCCAAAAAAGATAAGGACTACATTATTGTTTTGGGAAGCGGCTTGATCGATGGCTACAAAGTTGGTCGTCTGCTGGGTAACCGAATTGATAAAGCTCTCGAATTCTACCACGATCAAATCAAAGCCACCGGCAAACACGCCAAATTAATTTTTTCTGGCGGCCAAGGTGGCGACGAACTGTTACCAGAGGGAGAAGCGATGCAAAAATACGCATTGGAACATGGCATCCCCAAAGAAGATACCCTGGTTGAAAACAAATCCGTCAATACCAAACAGAATCTGCAATTTTCTCGTCAAATGATCGAAAAAGATAGTGGCAAGACCGATAGCAAAGTCATCTTCGTCTCAAATAACTATCATATTTTACGTGCCGGTGTGCTGGCGCGAAAGTTAAAGTTCGTTGCCTTTGGCGTTGGCGCGCCAACCCCATTTTATTTTCTGCCCAACGCCGTTATTCGGGAACACCTGGCATTTTTAGTCATGAATAAGCGGTCCAATATTGCCATCATTACTTTAATTGTACTGATTTCAATTGGCGCCGGTTTGTTGCTGTACTTTATTCCAGGCGAAACAATCAAATAACTAGTTTAGGAGAGCTTTATGTCACAGTATATTCACGTTATTTATACCGCAGCCTTTTTATTCCCGCTGCTATCGATTTTTATTACCTTGCCAATATTGCTCGTAAGTTATCATAAATACGGCGCGATACCTAAGTGGAGTATCTTCATGCTTTACACCTTCGTATTCTATATGATGTGTGCCTACTTCCTAACGATTCTGCCGCTGCCGTCACGGACTTATGTAGCCCATCTGACAACGCCGACACACAACTTTGTGCCGTTTACCTTTGTCAGAGAGTTTATCAAATACAATCCATTTTCACTCACCCATCCGGGGACTTGGCTTGCCGCACTTAAAGCACCAACCGTCATCCAGCCGGTCTTTAATATTTTCCTGACCCTGCCGTTTGGTTTCTACATGAAATATTACTTTCAACGATCATGGAAACAAACCATTCTATTGACCTTCTGCTTGTCGCTGTTCTTTGAGCTCACGCAGTTATCCGGGCTCTACGGATTTTACCCGCGCCCATACCGCCTGTTTGATGTCGACGACCTGTTGCTTAATACGACTGGTGGCATTGTCGGTGCTGCTGGGGCAGTCTGGCTCGGCCGCTTCCTGCCAACCAAGGCACAGGTTACCGAGCGGACGATGGCGCTCAGCAAGAACATTTCGCCAATTAGACGGATTGCAGCCCTTGGTGCTGACTGGATCATCATTTCAATTTTTAGCGCCATTCTTGGTATTGTGATCAAAACACCGTGGGTGACCACCGCGATTGGTTTTATCATCTTTATCCTAGGATTTGAACTGGTGAGACAACAAACCATCGGCATGCGGCTGGTCCACATCAAAATTGTTGACCGCAATGGTCAAAGTGCCAGCCAGGCTAAAATTTTACTTCGCAATCTATTGGGCTACGGGATCATTGGCGGGCTGTTTGAAACCGTTGGCCGTCTGCTGGATATGACAGCTACAGCGCCTTATTCACAGCTGACCAATATCCTCCATCTTGTGTTAGTCCTATCATTTTTCCTTCTGTTGGTATTTGTCGACCTCTTGATTGACTGGTTCTCACAGAAGCATCTATTGTTCTTCGAAAGATTAAGTGGCACAGACACCAAGCCCGCTTGATTTATTGTAAATTGTATATAGAAAAACTACTAAGCTTAGAGGCGTATATGAGACTCGACGGAGTCCATATACGCCTCTATTACTTTATAGTGGTAGTGAAGCACAGGCCGT
>NZ_JAXGWW010000288.1:0-2276 GCF_040773105.1 Lentilactobacillus sp. | reverse complement strand
TTTCACGTAATCGACGGGCAACTTCCATCCCGTTTAATTCAGGAAGCATTAAATCAAGCAAAATCACATCGAAATTCTCATCCAATGCGGCCTGCAAACCTGTTCTACCATTGAGTTCAACTTGAGTTTCATAACCCTCATGTTTTAATTCCAGTTCGACGAAACGGGCTAAATTCTTCTCGTCTTCAATAATCAAAATTCGACTCATAAATAATCAGCTCTCCTATAAAGTATCTTAATTTGTTTATTAATTACATAGAAACTTATTAACATAACTCTCATTTTACCATAATTATGAGAACTTTAGTGAGTTACTTTGGAAAAGATCGACAAACATGCAACGAACGTGATGATATGGAAATAATTTTCATTTATCAATATTTTGTGCCACTTTTCACTTGTAAACAAACGGTTGAATGCTTATAATGTACTTGTTTGAAAATATATTACAAAAAGGATGATAAAACACATGAAAGCTGCTGTTGTAAGAGATCCAGTCGATGGATACGTTGATATCAAAGATGTAGATTTACGCCCAATCCACGAGGGTGAAGCTTTAGTTCAAGTTGAATATTGTGGATTATGTCACACAGACCTCCACGTTGCCGAAGGTGATTTTGGCAAAGTTCCTGGCCGAATTATTGGTCATGAAGGTGTTGGTAAAGTCATTCAGGTTGCTGACGATGTCACAAATTTAAAGATTGGCGACCGCGTATCAATCGCTTGGTTCTACAGAGGCTGTGGCCACTGTGAATACTGTATTACAGGCCGTGAGACACTTTGCCGTAACGTTCAAAACTCAGGCTACACTGTTGATGGTGCCATGGCAGAACAAGTCATCGTTCCTGCAGACTACGCCGTTAAGGTCCCTGAAGGACTTGACCCAGTTGAAGCAACTTCATTGACTTGTGCCGGAGTTACGATGTATAAGGCCCTCAAAGTTGGTGATACCCGCCCAGGTCAATGGGTTGAAGTTGTTGGCTGTGGTGGTCTTGGTAACTTGGCCGTTCAATATGCCCACAACGTATTTGGTGCTCACGTTGTTGCCGTTGACGGTAACGAACAAAAGCTCCAAGCAGCTAAGGAAAATGGTGCCGACATTACAATCAACCGTCACGATCCAGACGTTGCTGAACAAATCCAAAAGAAGGTCGGCGGTGTTCATAATGCTCAAATTACTGCTGTCACCACTGAAGCCTTCACAACATCAGTCAACGCATTACGTCCTGATGGTAAATTAGTTGCCGTTGCCCTTCCTAAGGGTGACATGGCCTTGAACATCGACAAAACTGTTCTTGACGGTATTCAAGTTGCCGGCTCATTGGTTGGAACGCGCCAAGACCTTGCTGAAACCTTCCAGTTCGGTGCTGAAGGCAAAGTTAAGCCAATCGTTCAAACTCGTCGCCTGGACGAAGTAAACGATATTATCGACGAAATGAAAGCCAACAAGATTGTTGGTCGGATGGTTGTTGATTTCACTAAGTAATTCATTTGATGAATCTAAAAAGAGCGGCAGGACATTTTTCGTCCAGCCGCTCTTTTTTCGGATTTTATGCCTTGTTTGAAATTTTATGTACAAAAAAACAATTTAGAATCCATGGCGTTCTAAATTGTTTTTTTAATTACTTGTTATCTTTGATAACCTTACGGCCTTTGTAGAAGCCGGATGGTGATACGTGATGTGGCATGGTGTATTCACCGGTCTTTGGGTCGAGGCTCAAATTAGGAGTCGTCAACTTGATGTGACCGCGACGCATGCGCTTTTTAGCTTTAGAAGTTCTACGTGCTGGTGTAGCCATTCTTTTTCCCTCCTCGTAAAAATAAAATATCCACTAGTGAAATTTTAAGTCCAGCTACTTTGAATCGCGATTTTTAAAAAAGTTCTTCAATTCTGCTAGACGTGGATCAACTGTCTTTAGTTCTGCCTTTTGCTGGCGATAGTCATCTACCGTCATAACATCCCAATCTTGGCCACTGGGCAATTTCTTGCCGGCCATTTCCTCAGGAGACAGAATGTGCATAGGAATATGCAAAATCACATTATCAACAACTGCCCTTTGCATGTCCACCATGTCATCTTCGCCTAAGACGAAAACGACGTCATCTTTGCCATATCTTGATTCAGCAGCTTTACTGGGAACATAAAATTCCTCAACCGTAAAATCAAGTGGCAAATCGACGGGAACCAAGGACCGTGACGATGGAACCACAAGCTTGCCAACAATGTGGGTATCAACAATCACGTCACCTCGATCGGCAAACGCAGTGCCTTCAAC
>NZ_JAXGWW010000287.1:0-2287 GCF_040773105.1 Lentilactobacillus sp. | reverse complement strand
GTTCCGGATGGACTGACTTTGGAATAAAGGCATCCCCACGCTGGAAATGCCACCGCAAAATGACTTGGGCGGCTGATTTACCATGTTTGGCGGCGATTCCAGTGATGACCGGGTCATCAAAGATCCGTCCTCGCCCCAGTGGCGCCCAAGCCTGAGTGACAATGTGATTTTCACGATCAAAGTCAATCATTGCCTGTTGGGACAAGTAAGGATGAACTTCCAACTGGTTAACGACGGGCATCTCATTGGCCTGAGTTGCCAAATACTCCAAGTGCAGCATGCCATAGTTACTCGTTCCAATTGATTTAACCAAGCCCTGTTCCTTGAGAGCTTCGAATGCTCGCCAAGTTTCAAAAAAGTGGGTATGAATCGGCCAATGAACTAAAAGTAAATCAACATAATCTAGCTGTAATTTCTTTAAAGATGCTTCTACTGAAGCGATTGTTTGATCATAGCCCTGATTTTCTTCAGCAACCTTTGTGGTGACGAAGATATCATCCCGGGCAACATTTAGTTCTTTAATTGCTTGACCAACTGCGCCCTCATTGCCATACATTTGGGCGGTATCAAATAATCGATAACCGTCATCATATGCGGACTTCACCGATTGGATCAACTCGGCTTCATCCGTCATTCGGTACACGCCAAGCCCTTCTTGAGGCATTGTGTGACCGTCTGCCAACTCAATTCTACTTCCAATATTCTCTTTACTCATCAAAATCCTCCATTGTTATAGATGTTTGAGCACTCTGGCTGGGTTGCCGCCAATTAAGACGTTGTCACCAAATGATTTGGTCACGACGGCTCCGGCAGCCACGACGACATTGTCGCCCAAGGTGACGCCAGGAACAATTGTGGCGTTACCGCCAACCCAGAGATTATCTCCTATTGTAACATTGCCAGGATACTCATAGTTTTCATTCCGTTCGGCTGCACCCAATGGATGATTAACCGAATAAATCGAGGTGTTCGGCCCCAACATCGCATTTTTACCAATGGTAATCTTGCCAACATCGATAAAGGTGCAGCCGTAGTTGGCAAAAAAGTTTTCGCCGACGGATACGGTATAGCCATAGTCACATTGAAACGGCGACTGAACATCAACCTTTTCCCCAGTTTGATGAAATATCTGCTTAATCAGTTGACTGCCCGCTTTTGGATCCTCACGGGCAACCCGGTTAAATTCATCGACCAGCAGTCGGTTTCGACGTCGGTCTTCAGCCAGTTCAGGGTCGGTATTTAAATATCGCTGTCCAGCCAGCATCTTCTCTTTCTCAGTTAACGTCACAGTCATTTCCTCCTATATTATAGATATGTACAAAATGAGGTCGAGGCAAAAGCAACTTTGTCTCAACCTCATTTTAATTTTACTTAAGTCCCGCCAAAGTCTCTCGGGGCTTTGTTATTGGAACTTTATTTGAGTAATCATTTCAGATTACTGATTAGTTCGCCAGCTAAGCAATAGAGGCTCTTCTACTGTTAGCTAACTGAAGTTGTTTCGGGGGTCATGCTCAGACTACTTAATGTCTTCAAATGGTAAACCAAACATTGTTGCAAGGTCTTGGATTTGAGTTTCACTAGCAGTAAATGAGAGAACCGTGTGGTGTCCGCCACCATCTTGGGTCCATTGAGTAGCACCGGCCTTCAAACCAGCCTTTGGAGTCCACATTTGTTTAGCAACTGGCAGATGTGGTGTTTCCTTAGGTGCCTTGTTACCTGTAACAGCGTATCCAATCATTCGATATTCATTACCGAAGTCTGAAATCGTGATGTCCATTGCGTCGCCTTCGCGTCCAGTAAATACCAAACGAGCAGGGTCTGCTTTGCCACCAATGTCCAATGGGTGAACTTCAACACGAGGCTTGTCACTGGCAATACCAGGGTCAACTTCAAGCATATGTGATCCAAGGATAGCTTCTTTACCCTTTTGTAATTCAAGAGTGTAGTCTTCCATGAATGCAGTTGCCTGATTATGAGTCATGATTTTAACTAAGCGGCCAAGAGCAGCTGTCTTCCAGTCACCTTCAGCACCGAAGCCATAGCCTTCATCCATGAGCAATTGGACAGCCAAGCCAGGCAATTGTTCCAAACCATAAAGGTCTTCGAAGTTGGTTGTGAATGCTGAGTAGCTACCTTGATCCAAGAAGTTCTTGATTCCGAAGTATTCACGGATTTGGTAACGTACTGAATGTTCGTACTTGTCTTTGTCGTTATCGCCTTGAACAAATTCATATTTGTCTTGTAATTCTTTGTACTTAGCATCAATATCACTTTCAGAAACAGCGTT
>NZ_JAXGWW010000286.1:0-2337 GCF_040773105.1 Lentilactobacillus sp. | reverse complement strand
TGAGTTTGTTCGGAACCGCGATTGGGGCCGGCGTGTTGTTCTTACCGATTGGGGTAGGTACGGCAGGTATTCTTGGTATTATCATGATACTTATTTTGGCTTTGCCAACCACGTTCTTTGCTCACAGGGGCCTGAGTAGGTTTGTCCTGTCGGCTAAAAATGATGGTGATGACATCACTGATGTTGTTGAACAACATTTTGGTTTTAAGATTGGATTGCTTTTTACTATTATTTATTTCTTCTCCATTTATCCAATCTTGTTAGTTTATTCTGTTTCTATTACGAATACTGTATCGAAATTTATTACTGACCAAATGCACATGCAAACACCACCTCGTTGGTTGTTGTCACTTGTACTTGTTGGGATCCTCATTGGAATTGCTCGCTTTGGCACCTCTTTGATTACCAAAGTTATGAGTGGCCTGGCCTTCCCATTTATTATTGTAATCGTTCTGTTTTCCTTTTATCTTATTCCGCATTGGAATGGCGCAATCCTCTCAACATTTTCCAGTTCTGTATCTGGGGGACACTTGGTTGGAACGTTAGGCAACTTGTGGTTACTTATTCCTGTCATGATCTTTTCGTTTAACCATTCGCCAATCATCTCTTCGTTTTCCGTTGCCGAACGTAAAGAATATAGTGGGGAAGGCAAGGACAGAGTCGATAAAAAGATTTCGACAATTCTATTGTCGGCCGAAACGTTGATGGTCATTGTCGCAATGTTCTTTGTTATTAGTTGTACATTGGCGTTGACTCCAGACCAAATCCTTGAAGCTAAGAATGAAAATGTCTCGATCCTTGATTACGTTGCGACTGCTTTCAATAACCCAATTATTAAATATGTTTCTCCCGTAATTGCCTTTATTGCAATTGCCAAGTCCTTTTTAGGACATTATCTAGGAACGAGTGAAGGCTTACGTGGGATTATTCGTAAGATGGAAGAAAAATCTGAAAAGACGCTTCCGAGTCGAACTGTTTCGACAATTGTTGATCTGGTTCTGCTACTAAGTGCCTGGATAGTTGCCTGGATCAATCCTTCCATTATGGGAATGATTGAAACCATCATTGGACCAATCATTGCGTTCATCTTGTTCTTGATGCCAATGTATGCTATTCATAAAAGTCCTAAGTTACAGCAATATGCCGGCAAACACAGCAATGTCTTTGTTGTGGTCATTGGTTTAATCGCAGTTAGTGGTATCCTGTTCAATATCATCAAATTGTTTGTTTAGTAATCTGACTGAAATACGAGATGAATTCACATTGGTTAATATGATTGAAGCCAATTTTTGTCATAAGTCTCGTTGCTGGTGTTGTTGACGAGATTCTCGTGACGGTGTTGGGGGTTCGTGAGGGTCACGAATCGAATGGCCATACTTGAGGCTGAATTAATCACAGCGGCGGAATTAATTCAGAAATGAAAGCTTTGATGCAACGGCTGTATGCTTTCTCATCAGTACAACTGTGGTGCTTGCTTGCGCCGTAACTTCAAGATTCATAAAGTTTCAAAAACGGTGTACTGACGATGAATGTGCAATGAAGCGCTAGTTGCCCGTGCCAAAGCTTAAGTTAACGTGATGATTCAAATAGGAGGATGACTAAAATGACGGTGAATTACAAGAGTGTTTTTGATATTATTGGCCCGATTATGATTGGACCATCCAGTTCCCATACTGCGGGGGCGTGTGCGATTGGGCGAGCAGCGAATAGCATTTTTCGGGACAAACCGACAGATATTGTCATTCATTACTATGAATCATTTGCGCAAACCCACAAGGGCCACGGCACGGACTATGCGATTATTAGTGGCATTCTTGGCTTTGATCCTGATGATAGCCGGGTTCCGTATGCCATTGGTTTGGCCCGGGATCAGGGGATGAACATTACCTTTATCGAAGAGCCTGGCGATAGCCCAATCAACCACCCGAACACCGCCATCATTGACTTGGAGAATGATGATAAACAAGTGACGGTCGCTGGATGTTCAATCGGGGGCGGGACCATCGAAATTCGTGAAATCAAGATGGATGGTTTTGATGTTAAACCAAAAGGGCCACTTCCTATCTTGTTAGTTCAGGGTGGTGAGAATGACCATCAGCACGTGACTAAACAGTTGGCTGACCTGACTAAAGTAAACGACCAACAGCAGTACAAGACGGCTCGGGGCAATTTATATGAATATGATTTAGATCGCCGTCTCAAACAGGATGAAATCAAAAAATTAGCACAGGGACACGCAAATTTAGTTTACTTATAATCAGGGAGGTCAGTTATGATGTACATGAGCGTAGCAGAACTGGTAACAGCGGCCAAGGAGACCAAGAAGCCGATCTACGA
>NZ_JAXGWW010000285.1:0-2344 GCF_040773105.1 Lentilactobacillus sp. | reverse complement strand
TCATCCCTGATAGTGAAACTCAAACCATGTACAACATGAGTGCTTCATCAGACAAAAAGCTTTGGATTCTCGATGGTCACGTTGGCGGCCACGCATCAGCAAGCAACGCCGTTCAGGACTATATGAAAAATATTGAAGCTTTTCTTGCTCAAGTAACAAGCCAATCTTCAAATGATCGATTAGATGTGCCAGCGGCTAATACAGTTGCTGCGTAATATGATGATATAATGACTTTTAAGTCTATAACTTTTGCCATTAGTAATGGGTTGTCCATTACTAATGGCATTTTTTCTAGAAAATAAATCGCGATAACAAGAAAACAGAACCCACATCAAGTCATTCCTTCATGTCTGTGCTACGCTAGAGGTATTAAAAGATTTTCAGTTAATTTTGGTTGACATCCCATTTATCAATCTGTATGATTAACCTATTGACTAATAAAAAGTAAGTAACCTATTGGAGGAATTTAAAACATGAAAGAACAATTACTCGAACTCGCTAAGAAGCGCCGCTCAATCTATGCACTCGGCCGCAACATCAATCAAACCCCTGACGAGATTGCTGACTTAATCAAGGAAGACATCAAGTGGGCACCAACCCCATTTAACAACCAAACAACGCGTGCCGTAATCTTATTCGGCCAAAACCATGAAAAACTTTGGGACATCGTTGGCAAACGTCTCAAGTCAGAAGTTCCTTCTGAAGAGGCTTACCAAAAGACGTTGCAAAAGATCAACGCATTCAAATCAGCATTTGGAACAGTGATGTTCTTTACTGATATGGACATCGTTCACCGCTTTGAAAACGACTTTGCACTGTATGCCGACAACTTTGCCGACTGGGCAGAACAAGCTCAAGGAAACGCCCAATTCGCTGTATGGACATCCCTTGCCGAAAACGGTATTGGTGCCAACTTACAACATTACAACCCACTAATCGATGACGAAGTGCGCGAAACATTCGGCATTCCTGACAGCTGGAAGCTCCGTGCTCAGATGGACTTTGGTTCAATCGAAGCACCTGCTGGCGAAAAAGAATTTATGAATGATGAAGATCGCTTCAAGGTTTTGAAGTAATTTAATTCCAATAAAAATCGGGGCCATCATTAGTCGATTCTGTGTGTCAAATCGTGACAGCTACGGTTTCCCCCCTTATATTGACAAAACTTGGTACAAACGGCTGATCCCGGCCATTTAACGCACTAAAGGCCCTCATTCCAAAACCTGGAATGAGGGCCTTTAGTGCGTTAAATTCTGGGATCAAAACGCCTTTCGTCCCAATCTTATTTCTTCAATTGAGCCTTCACAAGTTCATCACCGTGACTAACGACCTCTTGCTGCGTGTAATCAGTCTGAACAACCTTGTCACCCTGTGTCAGCAAGACAACCACGGTATCTTTGTAGCCTGCCTGCTGAATCTTGTCACGGTTAAATTCCAGCAGTAAGTCACCCTTCTTGAAGGACTGGCCAGAATCAACATGGTTAATGAAGCCTTCGCCACGCATATTCACGGTACCAAGTCCCACATGAATCAAGACTTCCAAACCATCATTCGAGCGTAAACCAATGACGTGCTTGGTGGTAAACAGCATCAGCACTTGGCCATCAAACGGCGCGTATATCTTGCCTTCCGTCGGTTGAATACCGATTCCGTTACCTGGCAAGCCTTTATGGTCATGCTCGTCAACCACATCTGCCAAGTTAACGCTCACACCACTAACTGGTGCGGCAACGGCAATTGTAGCAGCCTTGGCGCCAGGCATGGTAACTTCCGTTTGAGCTGTGGTGTTGTCTGCAGCTTGAGCTCCGGAAATTCCTTCAGTCGCTAATTTCTTCTGCAATTCATCAACAATCTCAGCATGCTTCTTTTCAGAAATCTTTACCTTAAAGACGTAAATGAACAATGCAGCAACGAGCAGGAACAATGAAATCCAGAAAGCAACCAGTTTGAATAATGAAATGCCTCCGGGTGTCATTGAAGCAGCGGTTGCGGTACCGGTCATCCCGGCAGCAACGGCAACCCAACCAACAATGGCGTTTGAAATCGCACCGGACATCTTGTCCAGCATTGGACGGATGGCCAAGGTAACAGCTTCGTTACGGGTCCCATTTTTAAGTTGACCATATTCAATCGTATCAGTCAACGTCAGAATAACGGCCATGAAAATGAAGCCTTGTGGCACGTAATAAAGGATCATGGCTGTGATAACCATCGGTAAGTTATCAACTGACACAATCAGCAAAATGTAGGCTAAAATCATGCTGCACATGCTGACAGCGTAGATGGTCTTTCTGGTAACCCACTTATTGATGATGGGATACAACGGCGAGGTAAAGAAACCGGC
>NZ_JAXGWW010000284.1:0-2360 GCF_040773105.1 Lentilactobacillus sp. | reverse complement strand
CGGAGGACCTCTAAACCATCCAATTTTGGCAACATCCAGTCCAAAATGATTAGATCCAGGTTGCCGCGATTATTATCGTAAAGCTGCAATGCTTCTAATCCGTCTTGAGCCAAGAGGACTTGGTAATCTTCAAACTTCAGTTCTGGAATCAAGTACGAGCTGAGTGCATCTTCATCTTCAACTAATAAAATTTTGTTTGTCAAAATGTTCGCCTCGTATTTTTTGAATATATTTCGCAGCAGACCGTCTCATTTATCCTAACCAAGAAGAAGGTTAACGGCTACTAGGGTCAGCTGATAGATTTCTGAGAATTTGTCAGAATGTCATTCTTGGTGGCCGATTCGTTTCAAGTAGTCGGCAAATGGTTCCTGGTTAGTGTCCTCGCCGTTTTCTTTAGCCTCATACCAGTCAATCTTATCGTTTAAAATCTGCAGGTGATGTTGAACTCGCCGGTACTCGTCCATGAAGTCTTCTTTGGTTCTCTTAAGTAGGCCTAAGCGGTCTGGAATGGTTGAATCACCCTCGGATCGCCAAGCAACGTACTTCTTGAGATCGTTGATACTCATGCCGGTGCCTTTAAGGTGCAGTAAAAATTGGACCCATTGAATGTCTGTGTGGGTAAAATAGCGCCGGCCGTTTTCACTGCGTCGGGCTTTTAACAGCCCCTGATTTTCATAGTAACGAATCGTTGGTGCGGATAGACCGACGATTTTGGCGAACTCACCAATTTCATATGTCGGTTCAGTTTGAATTGTGGCCATCAGATTGCCTCCTTAAAAAAGTGTTTGACTTAAAGTTAACTTTAAGTTGTATGCTCATGTTTGTAAAGGATTGATTTGAATTAAGGAGGATATGATGATAAAAAACGAAAACGTCAAAAATGGGATTGTGTTCCCGCTGGGCGACAAGAATGACGCATACGCCCAATACTTTGTTGGCCAAAGCTATCTTAAAGGGTTGGTGAATGATCCGGCCGTCAACGTCGGTGTCAGCAACGTTACTTTTGAACCAGGATGCCGCAACAACTGGCACATTCACCACGATGGCTATCAGATTCTGCTGGTAACCGGTGGGGAAGGCTGGTACCAAGAAGCGGGGCAGCCAGCCCAGCACCTCGTAGCTGGAGACGTTGTGGTGACGCATGACGGGATTAAACACTGGCATGGCGCCACTAAGGACAGCTGGTTCTCACATATTGCGATTACCGCAGGGACACCAGAATGGCTGGAACCTGTATCGGACGACGATTATGATCGATTGGAGGTTCAATCACATGACTAAAAAACAAACTGCAGGTCGGGATGCTTTGGGAGACTTTGCACCAAAGTTTGCCGAATTAAATGACGATGTGTTATTTGGAGAGGTATGGTCACGGGAATCCAAATTATCAGCCCATGACCGCAGCATGATCACTTGTGCCAGCTTGATGTCTCAGGGATTATTCCCACAACTGGAAGCCCACATGAAGATTGCCAAGCAAAACGGGGTTACCAAGGATGAAATGGTTGAAATCATCACTCAGCTGGCATTTTATGCCGGTTGGCCGAAAGCTTGGTCGGCATTTGGAATTGCAAAGAAAATTTTTACCGAATGATTCGGCTGGAAAACAGTCGTGTGGAAAAGGGGACGAGCGGAGTGCACTCGTTCCCTTTATTTATAACAGTCCTAAATAAAATTAAATCAACTTAATGAATATAACGCCTAAAACAAGGTGAATTGGCAATCCAGTTTAGAATCATTATTGAAAACTGATTGAATTTGTCGTACACTTAACTTGAGTATTAAATTAAAGTGATTGGGAGGACTTAGAATATGAATTTCATTGGTAAAGAAATTGATGATTTCAAGGTCAATGCGTTTCAGGACGGGGATGTAAAACAGGTAACCAAGAAGGATTTGCTCGGCCACTGGTCGATTGTCTTCTTTTATCCGGCAGATTTTTCGTTTGTATGTCCAACCGAGCTTGGGGATTTAGCCGATAATTATGAGGATTTCAAAAAAGCGGGTGCCGAAATTTATTCAGTATCCGAAGACACCGAATTTGTTCACCAAGCTTGGCATGAGCAAAGCGACGAAGTTGGTAAAGTTCAGTATCCAATGATTGCCGACCCTGCAGGAAAGTTGGCACGTTTCTTTGAGGTTCTTGATGAAGATGCCGGCCAAGCTTACCGTGGCGTGTTCATTATTGATCCAGAAGGTAAAGTTCGTTCATACACCATTAATGATATGGGAATTGGCCGTAATGCCAAAGAAGTCTTGCGAACCTTGCAAGCCGCTCAATTTGTCGCCGAACATGGTGATCGGGTATGCCCAGCCAATTGGCAGCCAGGTGAAAAGACGTTACAGCCTGGTACCAAGTT
>NZ_JAXGWW010000283.1:0-2442 GCF_040773105.1 Lentilactobacillus sp. | reverse complement strand
GAGCGTGACGGTTTCACTACCAAAAACTTGGATAATATCGTTGGCTATATTGAATATGGTTCAGGTGAGAAGACCATGGCGCTGCAGGCGCATGCAGACGTGATGCCCGCCGGAGATGGCTGGGAAACCGATCCGTTTGAAATGGTTGAAAAAGATGGTTTGGTCTTTGGTCGTGGTACATCTGATGATAAGGGGCCGGCTTTGGCCGCTTATTACGGGTTGAAGATGCTGAAGGATCATGGCTTTATGCCGCACACCAAAATTCGTTTGATTATCGGGACTGATGAGGAAAGTGATTGGACCGGTATGAAACACTACTTCGATGTAGAACCGGAACCTGATTTTGGTTTCTCACCGGATGCTGAATTTCCATTAATTAATGGTGAGAAGGGGAATGCCACTTATGTCACGACCTTTGGTCATACAAATGGTTCGGATTACACGCTTAAACAATTTGAATCCGGTTTGCGGCCAAACATGGTTCCTGGCAATGCTGATGCTTTAGTGGAAACAGGCGACAATGAAAAATTTGTCGATGCCTTTACCCGATTTTTGGATGAAAATCCAGTTGCAGGAGACGTCAAGGCGACTGGAGATGGTATTGCGCTTCATATCACCGGCAAAGCTGCTCATGCCATGGAACCCAAGAATGGGGTTAACGCTGGGACTTACATGGCGACATTCTTGAATCAATTCCCATTTGAAGGGGCGGCCAAAAACTTTATTGCCTTTTTAGCTGAGGACCTTCACGATGATTCACGGGCTACCAAAATTTCTGCCGATCACGTCGATGATATTATGGGTGAGGTGACCATGAACGTCGGTATCATGAAATTTGATATGCAAAATGGCGGCATGGTGAACACCAATTTCCGTTATTCAAAGGGAACTGATGATAAACAAATTTTGGGTAAATTGCAAAAAGCGGCTGGTAAGCATGACGCCGGCGTTAATGAAATCAGCAACATGGGCACCCACTATGTTGACCCAAGTGACCCGATCGTCAGCACGTTGATGACTGTTTATCGTGAACAAACTGGCGACACAACATCTAAACCTGAAGTTGTCGGCGGCGGGACATATGCCCGCTTGATGAAGCGAGGAGTCGCATTTGGCGCTTTGTTCCCAGGTACAAAGGACACAATGCATCAGGCAAACGAATTTCAGCCGATTGACGACTTGCTAAAAGCGATGGCAATCTATGGTCAATCAATCTACGAACTGACAGTGAAGTAAAGACATTGAGGTGGTACCGATGATGGATTTTAATTATTCGCATATTTTGGTCGGCATTGACGGTTCTAAAACGGCAGCCAAAGCTGTTAGACAGGCCATTACGATTGCTGAGCACAACCACGCTAAATTAACGATTGTCGCAATTATTAATGACCGTGAAATTTTAGGAGTCTCAAAAGCAGCGCTTATCGGGTTTGGCAATGCCAATCAGACCACGATTGATGAGGTGAAGTCACGGTACCAGCGCCTCATTCACAAGTATGCGCTGATGGCGGCGGATCGCGGCATAGAGGTTAATTCATTTGTCACGTCCGGAGATCCTAAAAATACCTTGGCACACACGTTGGTGGATGATGAGGATATTGACGCAATTGTGGTTGGAGCGACGGGGGCAAACTTTGTTGATCGAATGACAATTGGGTCCACGGCTGCGTTCGTTATCGCGCAGGCACCCTGTGACGTGTTTGTCATACATCGTGATTAGCGAACGATTCAATTTAGACGATCATTAATCATTTCATTACAAAAAGTTCCCAGCAAATTTGCGTTTGCTGGGAACTTTTTGTATGATACAACAGCTATCTATCTAAGGCTTTTTAGCGTTTTTGTGGGTGATTGACAATCAATCCCCAGATGCCGGGAACAATGTATAAAAAGCTGCCAAGAAACGCCAATACAATTAAGACGATTGGCCACAGGTAACTACCGTTTTTATGAAGCAACTTAATGGCAAAAAAGGCAATAATTTGCTGGGTGACGTATAGCAAAGAAAAGAAAATATCGATCAGTTTATACTGAAAAGTCGTGCTGGCGCCGGCACCATCTGCGGACCTGGTGAACAAGATGATGATTACGCCAATAATCACAATTGTCACTAACCACCAAATAATCCAACCGCAAATCTGTGCGGCAGATAATTTGTGCTTGGTTTTATTCTGCATCCTAACATCTCCTCGTATTATGCTATTTAGCCTACCAAAAATATGCTAAAACCGTCAAATAAAATTTGCATAGAGACCACCAAAAAAGTTATACTTTTCGAAGCACATCATTGAAGAGTGATGATTTCGAAGGGTGAGGAATGTCCATGATTGACATAGTGTTTAACGGTCGTTTCGCGTCAACTTTGACCGAATATGACAAGTTGCGACAAGTGAATCGGCAGGTTTTAGCGTTACCAATGTATCTAGGCTTGGGGGATATTAG
>NZ_JAXGWW010000282.1:0-2504 GCF_040773105.1 Lentilactobacillus sp. | reverse complement strand
GGATTATCAGGCTGAAGAATTAACGAAAATTGTTAATTCTATGAAAAAAGGTCATCGGTCAATTATGGTACAGTCCCCACCCCGAACCGGTAAAACAGTAATCATGGCTGAAATTGCTAGGCGGACAACCGCTAATGGCAATCGGATTTTATTCATTGTGCACCGTAAAGAGATCGTTGATCAGGTGATCACCACCTTTAAAGGCCAACAAGTCAATATGAAATTGTCTCAAATTGGCATGGTGCAAACTTTTACTCGGCATGTCGATAAATTAGCCACTCCAGATGTGATCTTTGTTGATGAGGGACACCACGCTTTAGCTAAGTCTTATCGACGAATCTTGTCTGCATTCCCGAAGGCGTACAAGCTGTTATTTACGGCCACCCCTTATCGAATGAATGGCGAAAGCTTTGATAAGATTGCTGATGATTTAATTATTGGTAAACCGATTGACTGGTTAATTGAACATCACAATTTAGCACCGATGGAATATTATGCTCCAAAACAAATTGACACCGCATTGTTAAAAACTAAGCGAACTGGTGAATTTAGTGAAGAAAGTATTGCTAAAGCAATTAAACCCAAAATTTATGGTAACGCCGTTAAAAATTACCAGAAATTGGCAAACGGTAAGCAAGCAATTGCCTATACCTACAACGTGGCAAGCACCAAGCGATTAGCAGAAGCATTTAATAATGCCGGAATAAGTTGCCAGGCGGTATCAGGAAAAACACCAAAGGATGAGCGAGATCGAATCATTCAGGATTATCGAGAGGGCAAAATTCAGATTATCACTAACGCTGAATTATTTACGGAAGGGCTAGATTTACCCAATGTTGATTGTGTGATTATGTTACGGCCAACGCAGTCACTGTCGTTGTATTTACAGTTTGCCATGCGGTCGATGAATCCACGCAAGGGTAAAACCGCGATCATTATCGATCATGTTGGCAATGTCGAACGATTTGGATTACCAACTGATCATCGAACCTGGACACTTCAAGGTAGTAAGAAGCAGAAAACCAATTCAACGACCGCAGTTGTTTCAAGTGTAACAGTCTGTGAACACTGTTTTGCCACGTTTTACCGTAAGGGTGATACTTGCCCGTTCTGTGGAGCACAACTTACCAAAGATGAAGAAATTGAAGTTGTGGAAGATGCCAAATTGGAACGGGTAGACACCAAAGTTAAACAAATGGCCAAACAAATGATGGAATCTAATGTTGCTATGAACGTGGCTGACAAGAAACCAGCAGAGTTAACCAGCATGGCGGAATTACAAGCTTATGCCAAACTTCATAAATACAAGCGTGGTTGGGTATTCTACCAAGCTAAAGCGAAAGGACTGATTAGAAAGTGAGTATTTTACCAGAAAACAAAGTACACAAACCTAAAAGTACGCCACGAAATTTCTTTATTTTTGGAAAAACCATGAGTGGCAAAAGTTATTTAGCTGAACGATTCCCAAATTCATTGATTTTTAACACGGATGACAATTCCGAATCCGGAATTCGACCAGCAATTCAGTTGAGAAACCAGCGGAATGCGGAAGGAAAGCTAACTCAATCGATTATTGACCAGTTAGATGAGTATCTCTTAGCGTTGCAAACAGAAAACAACACCTATGAAACCATTGTGATTGATGTCATTGAAGATGTGGTATTCATGTTGGAGCAAGCGATCTGCATGGAAAACGATGTGAAAGCTTTGTCGGATATTCCATATGGAAAAGGTTACGCCATGTTTAATGCAGCGTTGATTGGGCTGGTAACGGAATTAAAACAGTTGAATATGAATGTGGTTTACATTAGTCGAGCAGTTACTACCGGTGAAGGAATCACAGAACACGAAATACCGGCGCTCAAAGAAAAATATTACAACGTGGTTAATGGTAACTGCGACTTAGTTATTCAAACCCAACGAATTGGTAAACGATACATTCGTCGAGTAACTGACCGTCGTAAGCATTATCAACGCGACCAAATTGAAGATCCTAAGATCTTAAATATCTTGGATAACATTTCTGGAGTATTTGATAAACCGATAAAAACAACCAAGGATGAACAAAACAAGATTGTTGAAAAAATTGACGAAGAAAAAGGAGATCATTAATTATGAGTTTACGAGATATGGCTAACAATGCACTAAAAGATTTTAACGCCAAAAAGGATAACCCAAACACTTTTAATTCACTACCATCTGGTGACTACTTAGTTTCATTTGATGGGATGGAACACCGCCATTCTGATAACGGTTGGGATGGATTAAGTATTGCAGTCACCGTCATTGATGGTGAACAAGCCGGTCGAAAAGATTTCAATGGATTCAATTTCGATACCAAGTCAGCCAACGGTAAGGATATTCCAGAAAGCGTCATTGCCACTAGAATCAAACTAGTTGCCAAACTTGCTAACGCATTAGGAATTACTCTAAATGATGATGACTGGGACGATATGGACACCCTTTCCGCCGCCTTCCTGGGTTCTAAAGGGACACCGGTTCAT
>NZ_JAXGWW010000281.1:0-2507 GCF_040773105.1 Lentilactobacillus sp. | reverse complement strand
TGGATATGCCAACTATAAGTCGGACACGGCTAACACGCCGAGTTCGGAGTACCAAATTCTTTCGATTCAAAAGTCGTTAACCGCGGCGATGATCATGAAATTGGTTTCTCAGCATAAGCTGTCGTTGAACACCAAGTTATCGAAGTACTATCCAAAGGTCAAAAATTCAAAAAACATTACGATTCGCAACATGCTTGATATGTATTCGGGACTGACAATGCGTCAAACCGGATCGGATTCGCTGCTCAATGAATCTAACGTGGTCAGTTTCGCGGTTAATCACACCGTGGCCCGATCACCGAAGGATAAAGATTGGTATCAACCAGTGAACTACGTGTTGTTAGCGGGGATTATCTCCAAGATTACCCATAAGTCATACGGAAAGTATTTTGACAAGGTCTTCACCAAACCTTTGAAGCTCAAAGGAACTGGCTTTGTTCAGCATTGGGCTGGGCGGCCAAATCGGACTCTTGGGTATCACTGGCTTTATCCAACTCAAATCAAACCAAATTATACGCGGGTCTACCATGAAGCCAAAGCCTCGATGCAAAACGAATTGGGAACGGGTCAGGTCTTTATGTCGACCTACGATTTGTTTAAATCTGAACAGGCGATTTTAAAGGGAAAGATCTTCCCGAAAGCATACGCTGCCATTCTCCATCAGCCAGGCGGCAACGCCCCTTATGGCGGTGGTGTTTATAACCAAAGCAACGGAATTCGTTCCCACGGAATTGGTTACGGCTATGAATCATCAGTCTTCATGACACGAAATGGCAAGTCCGGGGTTGTTTTATTAAGCAACGATTACCGGCCTGCCAACCAGATTCAAAATTTTGCGACAAGGCTGTTTAATGATTTAACGGTCTAGCCAATTTAAAACTGCTCTTTGTTTAAAAACATTCTAAAATACGATACCATGTGGGTGACAACGTTGTAATCCAATTTAGTGAGGAGATGATTTCTATGCCAGTACGGGAATGGTTGAGTAAGCCAGTCGTTCGGTTCGTGCTGAACACACTCATCTATTTTTTAATCATGTTGGTCCTTTTTTATCTGTACGACTACAGCGGCATTAATCAAGCAAAGTTCATTTATAACGAATTTTAAGGGGGAGCAACAAGATGACTGAAAATTTAATTCAGGCAATCGATTCATACGCGGAAACGCAGGGAGACAAGATTGCCTATGCCTACGATGGCGAAAAACATACGTATAAGGAGCTCAAACAATTCTCGGATGCTTTAGCAGAGCGCATTGATTCCCTGGAGTTGCCACTCAATCAACCGATTATCGTCTTTGGCGGCAAGTCATTTTCGATGATTGTGGCCTTCCTGGCTGCTGTTAAATCCGGTCACGCCTATATTCCAGTGGATATCAATTCACCTAAGGAACGGTTGACGATGATCAATCAGATTGCCAAGCCGGTTGCCGTGATTGCGACTGAAGCCTTGCCCGAAAAGCTGCCTGACATCCCGGAAATTGATCAAGAGGAACTTGACCATATCTGTCTTGAAAAGGTTGACTACCACTTGACCCATCCGATTCACGATGACCAGACCTACTATATTATCTTTACATCAGGAACCACGGGTGTTCCCAAGGGTGTTGAAATCAGTTATAACAACCTGATCAGCTTTGTCAATTGGGTTGTGAGTGACGCATTTAACCTACCCAAGGACTTGCAAATGCTGCAGCAGCCAGCGTACTCATTTGACCTATCCGTCATGAGCCTTTACCCAACCTTGTATCAGGGTGGGACGCTACACGTTCTTTCCAAGAAGACAACGGACAACTTTGTGGTGCTCTTCACTGCACTGAGAACCATGACCATCAATACTTGGGTATCAACCCCATCATTCATGGACATTTGCTTGTTGGAGTCGACGTTTGACCAGGAACATCATCCAGACTTACGCGACTTTTTATTCTGTGGTGAGGAATTAACTCACAAGACTGCGGCTGCATTAAAGAAGCGGTTCCCGGATGCTCATATCTACAATACATATGGGCCAACTGAATCGACGGTTGCCATTACCGAAATTGAGATTACCAACGATATTTTAAACAACTATGATCGCTTACCAATTGGCTACGTGAAGCCGGAAATGAATGCCAAAGTCGTTAATGAAAATGGCGACGATATCACAGATGGCAAGCGGGGCGAATTGATTATATACGGAACCAACGTTTCAAAGGGCTATATTAATAACCCGGAGAAAAATGCCAAGTCCTTCTTCAAAATTGGCGAGCAACAAGCCTATCGAACCGGTGATATTGTGACCATGGATGACGATGGGATGCTTAGGTACTTCGGTCGTAAAGACTTCCAGATCAAGCTTAACGGTTTTCGAATAGAACTTGAAGACGTTTCGGCCTTGGTCAACAAGGAAGAACACGTCAAACAGGCGGTCGTCGTACCAAAATATAACGCACAACACACGGTATCGATGCTCATCGCATACGTGGTACCAGAGGAAAATGATTTCAAGAACAACCTGGAATTAACC
>NZ_JAXGWW010000280.1:0-2511 GCF_040773105.1 Lentilactobacillus sp. | reverse complement strand
GGTCCGGGCGGTTGATGCGTTGATTATTGCCGGCTCAATTGGCGCGGGAGTCGTCATTGGCGCTGCTGTTTCTTCAATTTTATTTCATCTCGGAGGTGGCCTATGAAAGTCTTAGTTGAATTAATCGTCAGTTTTCTTTCAACCGTTGGCTTTGGCCTGGTCACCAACGTTCCGCGGCGATCACTGCTTCCCGCAGGGATTACCGGATCGCTTGCCTGGGTCGCTTATTACCTGGTCCTTCAAGTTGATCACGGCTTAATTCTATCGAACTTTACGGCGGCGATCGTTATTGGGATTCTGGGTAATATTTCGGCGGTGATCTTTCGGGTACCCGTTAATATCATCTACGTCCCCAGCCTGGTTTCATTAGTTCCCGGCGGGATTCTATACCTGGGCATGAGAAGTTTTACCCTTGGAAACGAATGGCGGACCGGCCAATACATGTTTAACGCGTTAACGATCGCCATTGCTTTGGCAGTCGGTTTTGTCGTCGCTGAAGTCATTTTTAATCGAATTAAGCCCTTATTGCTTAAGGTAGTAAGTCGACGTAAACAGCCAGCAAACAAATAATTAGGAGGTTATTCATTTGGATGTTGAAAAAGAATTGATGCAGCGGTTAGAAGCGGATGAAGACGAAATGATCAAGATTCGCCGCCATCTTCATGAACACCCGGAATTATCGTTTAAGGAAAAACAAACTGCAGCCTATATCAAAGATTTTTATCAGGGACTTGATTGCACCGTCCGAAACTGTGGCGACGGTTATGGACTCTTGGTCGATATCGATAGCGAAAATCCTGGACCAAAGCTCGCCTTGCGCGCCGACTTTGACGCCCTGGCAATTCAAGAAGACAATGATTTGCCTTTCAAATCCCAGAATCCAGGTGTCATGCACGCATGCGGTCATGATGGTCACACTGCTTACATGATGGTTTTGGCCAAGAACCTGATCGCTCTTAAAGATCACTTAAAAGGCTCAATTCGAATCATCCACCAGCCGGCTGAAGAAGTCTCTCCCGGTGGAGCCAAATCAATGATCAAAGATGGCGCGCTGGATGACGTCGATAATGTGATCGGCATTCACGTGATGTCTTCAATGCCAACTGGGGCAATCGGCTACCATTACGGAGAAAGCCAAACCGGCCGCTCTGATTTTACCATCACCTTTACCGGAAAAGGCGGCCACGCTTCAATGCCACATCTTTCAAATGACGCTATCGTGGCTGGAAGTTATTTCGTCACTTCCCTACAAACGGTGATTTCTCGCCGACTGGACCCGTTTGATACCGGTTCCGTCACGATTGGGTCATTCGATGGTGTTGGCTCGTTTAACGCGATCAAAGAATCCGTTACGTTAAAAGGTGACGTCCGGGTCATGAAAGAAGCGACCCGGAAAAAGATCCGCCAGCAAGTCGAGCAAATCGCCCACGGTATCGAAGTGATGTTTGGCGTTCACAGTACCATCGACTATGATGACAATTACCCAGTCTTATACAATGATCCTCAGTTCAGCAAGCAAGTCATCCAAACATTGGAAGCCGCAAAGATTCCCGAAGTCACCCAAATTACCGACTTTGGCCTTCAGGATCCTTCCGAAGACTTTGCCTACTTCGCCCAAGAAAGGCCCAGTATCTTCTTTTATGTCGGTTGTATGACCGACGATGGTGCCAATCATCCCCACCACAGTCCAGATTTTATGATGAATGAAAAATGCCTGTTGATTGCCGCCAAAGCTGCCGGAACAGTGACCATCACCTATTTAAGCGATTAATAAAGTTAAGCGTCTCGTTTTCGAGGCGCTTTTTTGTAAACCGAAGACCGTCAGATAACGCTTTTAATATAATTATTCTAAATACGGTGTTAAGATGCATCTCCTTACTCAAACAACATGAAAGTTACCAAATTGCAGTTTTGTAGGTCAATTAATAACTTTTTAAAAAATCAAAATTAAAGTGCCTCATTTTTTATTTATAACCATTCCAATCTATTTCAACAACTCGGTATCAAAATATGTTACGCTATATGTAACAAGTAAATGACTTGTTAATCACGTAAATAGAAAGGCGGAATCGTTGATGAAAGTGATTGTTGTTGGTTCATCTCACGGTGGATTTGAAACTGTTAGAGGAATATTGGCTGAAAAACCGGATACTGAGATTCAGTGGTATGAGAAAGGTGACTTCATTTCGTTTCTCTCCTGCGGCATGCAGCTTTACTTGGAAGGCGTCGTCAAAGATGTTAACTCCGTTCGCTATGCAACGGCAAAGGGGATGCGTGCCAAGGGCGTTAACGTCTTCGTGCACCAAGAAGTCACGTCAATTGACCCGGATGCCCACACCGTAACCGTGCATAATCTTGATGATGATACGACTCGAAAAGAACCATACGATAAATTGGTTTTGTCGGCCGGTGCAGTGCCAGCCAGCATCCCAGTACCAGGCGGCGACTTGGCCAACGTCTATGCGATGCGTGGTCGTGACTGGGCCATCAAACTTAAAGAAAAGACCGTCG
>NZ_JAXGWW010000279.1:0-2526 GCF_040773105.1 Lentilactobacillus sp. | reverse complement strand
TAAGTCATTTGAGATTTCTTCCAGGTCGCCATTTCGAATCAAACGTTGCATACTGACGATTCCGGCAGCTGCTTGAGGACTATGACCAGTGGCAATCAGGCGTTTTTGATATTCTTCGTCCGAAAGTGACATGATTTCAAAGTCGTTATCGGTGACGACCCTTAACGCTCTTGCCAGGTCATCGTAACTTCGTTGAGGGCCACAGAACTCGTAGACGGTTTTGGGATCGTCCGTGAGTAAGACTTTTGCGGCTGCTTCAGCGTATTCACGTTCCAATGCCCAGCCAACTTTCCCATCGGCTGCCGAATAAACAAATGGTCGGTTGTTAACAGCGGCAGGAATTTGTTGACGCTCGTTTTCCAAATACCAATTGTTTCGCAGGAATGAGTAACCGATTCCTGATTGGCGGATTGCCTGTTCAGTATTTTTATGATCAACTGCTAAAGGTGATTTGGCGCTGTCCGCATGAGGGAAGCTCGTGTAGGCAATGAAGCGAACGCCGGCTTTTTTAGCTGCGTTAATTACATTTTGATGCTGTTGGATTCGGCTGACGGCTTGCCCTGGGATAGACGAAATTAAAAGCAGTTTGTCGACGCCTTTAAGCGATTTTTCTAAGGTTTCTTCAGCGTCATAAGACCCGGGTCGAGCCTCAATACCCGGCAGCAATTTTTCGGCCTTTTCGGTGTCTCGCGCTAATGCGATAATGTCTCGATTATCAATGTTTTCGGCTAAAACTTTGACAACCGTTTGACCAAACTTACCGGTTGCACCTGTGACTGCATATTTCATGTTGTTAATCCCCTTTCAAAGCACAGTTTTGCATCATATTTATCCTGTTTAGTTGATGTTACCAAGGAATGAAGAGGCTTACAAGAATTTGAACTTTGGGATTTTGTAGCCGCTTTTGAAAATGTACTGAAAGTTTTCATTAATTCCTTTATACTGAAATGAGGTTCTCATAGGAATTAGTTTATGACTGACAAACTTGGTTATCGATTTTTTCGATGGTTTCCGGTTTGTGGTTAGCGTTGAACATTTAAAAGAGGTGATTTCATGCATAAAATAATCGTCCGTAACGGTCTTCAAATCATGTTGGGGGCCTTCATATACGCTGTGGCAATCACAGACTTCCTGATTCCTCATCAGATTGGTGAAGGCGGCGTAACGGGTTTGACGACAATTGGCTATTATGCGCTGAACATTCCGCCTTTCCTGACGAATTTTGTGTTAAACGGAATCTTAATGCTGATTGGGTTTCGATTCTTGGATAAGAAAACGGTCGGTTACTCAATCTGGGCGGTTATCTGGATATCGGTATTTTTGAAACTGCCGTCATTTTTGAACTATCATACGACTCAAACCATTATTCCGGCAATTGCTGGCGGGGTATTGATGGGAATTGCAATGTGGTTGATTTTTCGGGGTGAAGGAACGGTTGCCGGAAGTACCATTTTGGCAAAGATCATGAATCGCTATTTTGGAATGAAAAACGGAACGGCGATGTTGATGTTTGACTTGTGTGTTGCGGTTCCGTCCGTGTTGATTATTGGTCTTCAAAATATGATACTGACAATCATCGAGCTTTATGTCTCAGCCGTGGTATTGAATGGCCTACTGTCAAGATTTGGTGCTCGAAAAGCCGTAACGATTATTTCAAATCAGACAGCTGAAATTACGGCTGAACTGTCAGCGATGCTTCATCAAGGAATCACATTGATTAGCGCGAAAGGCTATTATCACCAAGAAAAGCGACCGATGATTTACATTATTTGTACTGATAAGCAGGTGGCTCAAATTGTTCCACTGGTTTCCACAGTCGATCCGGATGCCTTTGTGGTGGTTGATAACGTCCACAGTGTCAAAGGTGAGTCACTTGAGAAGATACTGTAGTTCCTGATTTCAACTCAAAAATCAGGAACTTTTTTATAATTCAGTTAAATTTAATTTGAAAAATTTGTCGAAACATGCAGTGTTGTCAAACGCTTTCATATCCGTTACACTATTATTTGTTGAGCTATTCAGTAATCAAATTAATCTTCGTGGTGGGGGATTGTTGATTAATCATTAACATAACTAGGCAGGACCAGTGAAAAGCTGATCTATTTTTTGATGCAATCATTTAAGGGGGAAAATTATGGACGCACAAGTTGAAAAGCCAAAGAAGCGTTTTAAGCTCAAGATGCCCGGCGCATTCGTCATCTTATTTATCCTGACGATCGTCGCTGTGGCTGCCACATGGATGGTGCCTGCCGGCAGTTATTCAAAGCTATCGTATACCAACTCATCCTTACAGGTGACTGATCCACACGGTAAAGTGACAACTGTTCCAAGTACCCAAAAGGAACTGGATAAGTTGGGCGTTAATATTAATATTAAACAATTTACAGATGGCGGCATGACCGCGCCGGTATCAATTCCAAATACGTATCAGAGACTAAAGCAACGGCCCGCAAGTATCGCTGCGGTTTCTACCAGTATGGTGAAAGGGACGATTGAAGCCGTCGATATTATGGTATTTATCCTAGT
>NZ_JAXGWW010000278.1:0-2537 GCF_040773105.1 Lentilactobacillus sp. | reverse complement strand
TGCCACCGCTAGCCTTGAAAGTTTGGTAATTTTGAACATTATTTTCTTCAAGTGTCTCCAGACAATCCTCAACAAAAGATGGTGTCACTAATAACACGCTTCGTTTGCCCATTGCCGCCAGTTCCATCAACGTATTCTTTAGGTATGGCTTTAACCACGGCATTGGTCCAAACTTTGACTGATAGACGGTCTGCACCTTTTCTGCAGGAACCTTGCGGAGATATTTCTGAACCCCTTGGGTGGTTGCCACACATTCCTGAGGATAGGGGTCACCCTTCTTAACCATCGACATCGGAATGCCGTGGTAACTGAAGATAACCGCATCATAATCCTTCTTCGCGTATGCATCATCGACTTGCCGAGCTAAAATTTGTCGATAGGTTGGCTGATCATCAAAATTTTTAATCAGGTGTGTCTTAACCCCGGACGCCTGGACCTTTTCGATAATCGTATCGTGCGTACTCTGAGTATAATTAGGAAACAATGGAATAACAACAATATCGCTATCCCCATTTTGATGCATTTGCCGCAACACGTCTACAATCCGTGGCTGCCCATAGTTCATCGCATACTGGACGTCCCAATCCGCCAAAATCTGTTGGACTTTTTGCTGCATGATCTCTGTGTAAGCTGTTAATGGCGATCCCGCCTTAGTCCACATATGCTGGTAAAAAGTCGCTGAGCGCCAAGTCCGCATGGGCAATACCATTCCACGCAAAATTGGCTGCCAAAACCATTTCGGCAGCGTCACAACATTTTGATCGCTTAAAAATTCTGTCAGATATGCTTTTACGTCGGTGTTGCTTGGTGACACTGGTGACCCTAGATTCACCAGTAACAAGCCCTTTTTTCCCATGACGATCCCCTCCTCGCCGTATATCCTATATTTTAGAGGTTTCCTATGTGAAAAACAATTCAATACCTGTAAATAATTAAGGTAGGCACTGAAAAATTCTTTTTGTCACTTAATTCTGCGTCAACCATGAAATTATGCGCCATGTTGGTTACAATGGAAAGTGGGAAGGACGTGATACCTTGAACGACTCCAAAGACTATCTGGATTTTTTTAACCAGACGTATAACGATCCCAGCAAGCATAGTGGGTACAGCACCAATAGTAATCTCCGGTTCGAAAGTCGAGCCGATGCCTTGGCGGTCAAAAATCTTTTGATCGAAAAAAGTCCAAGCGCAAAACAATATGAGTTTAGTGTTGAATATATTAACCCGAATAAATCGATGCAGGTCGGCTGGTACATCACCGTCAAAAAAATTGAGCAGGAGCCGGTCAAGGATCCCGCTTCTAAACCAATAAAAAATAAAAAGAATCCATAGCCTTTTAACGTAATTAATATATAGACGGCTATGAGTTAAGTGTGTGGAGGTAAAGCAATGGCAAATGATTCAATTCCAGAAATGACAATGAACGATGGCTACACCATCCCTGAAGTCCAGTTTGGCACCTACCAAATTCGCGGTGGCGCTGGACTTCAACAGGTCATGGAAGCTATCAAGCAAGGTTATCGAGGCCTTGATACGGCAACCAACTACGATAATGAGGGAATGGTTGGCGAAGCGATTCGTCGATCAGGCATGCCGCGGGCACATTTCTTTGTGACGTCTAAGTTACCAGGAAAGTATCATCAATACGATGAAGCTACAATGGCTATTCAAGAAACGCTGTATCGGCTTGGTTTGGACTATTTGGATCTTTATCTCATCCACTGGCCATTGCCAAAGCGCAACCATTACGTTGAGGCCTTTCAGGCA
The DNA here is from genome assembly GCF_040773105.1 of Lentilactobacillus sp. Classification (NCBI taxonomy): domain Bacteria; kingdom Bacillati; phylum Bacillota; class Bacilli; order Lactobacillales; family Lactobacillaceae; genus Lentilactobacillus; species Lentilactobacillus sp. The sequence goes on along the minus strand of NZ_JAXGWW010000278.1, from coordinate 770 downwards.
ATGATTGATGCCCAGAAGCGCGGCTTAATTCGCTCAATTGGCGTTTCTAATTTTGAACCGGAACATCTGGACCGGCTCATTAATGAAACCGGCGTTACACCGGCCGTTAACCAAATTGAAGTTCATCCTTACTGGAATAACGAGCGCATGGTCAACGAAGACCAAAAGCGCGGAATTGTCACCGAGGCGTGGAGTCCACTTGGTCGAGGCAGTGCCGCATTAAAGGAACCTGTTATCCAAGATTTGGCCAAGAAATATGACAAAAATGCCGCCCAGATCATTCTAAGGTGGCATTCTCAACGAGGCGTTATTCCTGTTCCTCGTTCAAGTAATTTAGTTCACCAAAAATCAAATAAGGACATTTTTGACTTTAAGCTTACTGATCAAGAAATTCAGGCAATTAACCAATTATCAAAGCCTGATGGTCGAGTTGATGGCCAAGACCCTAATGAGTATGAAGAATTTGAATAAAATGGACCTTATTTTATGATTTAAAATGCAACTTTGACTTAGTCCCTTTGATCGGGCTTGGCCAAAGCTGTTTTAGTCACTGCTCTTAGCCGGTTCCCTGATTCCCACAACGCCAATCATGCTATTTAATGAACCATATTTGCCACGTGCGCCATTCCATGATAGGATAGTAGCCTTGGTACTAACAAATTCAAAGTAACTCAACAAATTAATAAAAAACTGACCAGCAGGTTTTTGATGCTGGCAGTTTTTATGTCGAAAAAGAGGTTTAAATCGTGAAATTCAATAAACACTTACTA
>NZ_JAXGWW010000277.1:0-2551 GCF_040773105.1 Lentilactobacillus sp. | reverse complement strand
GTAGATGGACTTCTTGGATTCCACAATCCGCTAAAGTCAAACACCAGCAAATCTGTGCCTTAAAATGTGTCCCGTTCGAATTCACATAAATCGCTTGCGCGACAGCATAAATGCTGTGTGATTTCTCGACTCATCGCATACAAGTATTATTGCACGTTTCAATGAAAACATCAAGGCCGCTTTCAATCGACTATTTTTCTTCAGACTGCTTTTCAAGATTTTCCTTAACAGAGGCTAAATGCTCAGAAACCCAGTTATTCATCATGTCCAAGTAATTTGCGACATTACCGACATAGTCATCCGCGCTGGCAACCTCGTCAATTCGCAATCCCGATTGGTTAACGAGTGGCGAAACGATCACTAGATAAACGTTAACCGGTACCGTTTCTTCATCTTGAAGCATTTTACTGATAATTTTTGCATCTTGGAATGGTAAGTTGATTAAATTGGTTTCCAATCGCAATGAAACATCTTCATCGGACGCTTTAAGTTCCCCATAGCCAAGTTTTCCCAAATTCAGTTGTTCTTCCACGTAGTCATATACCGGCTGCATTGATTTATCAGGTTCTGCAATGATGTCGGCCAACTTCTTGGTAAACGTCTTTCCGGTTATTTTTTCGTTGACGAGATCATCAATGAAACTTACTGTGTCTTTTTCCAAAATTTTTCACCTATCTTTTTAATCCTTTTTGTCGATTAATCCGCCGTTGAAACGTATCATGCTGCAAAGTGGCCCGCAATCGAAACGCGATGATGTACCAGTAGACGTTCACCACGATACCAAAGGCCGCCACAGCAGCGACTAACAGTTTAACGAAAATATTGGCATCACTATTGATAAACATGGTGGAAATCATCCCCACAAAACCAACCGAGTAGATAGCAATCACGACTGCCAATAAATAGTAGCTGATCTTAACTCTTAATGCCACCAAAATTAAATTTGCGGCGTAAAATGCCACCGCGATCCAAGTGACGTGCAATGCTTCAGACACTTTTGCCGGCGTATTGAGCTTCACGAAGCTAAAGGTCATCAGCCAAGTTGTTGCCAAAAATACCAGCAGCGAAACAATTGCCCAGAAGATGGCCTGCTTCTCTTCTTTTTTCATATAACGATTTACCCTCCAGATTCCAACAAAAAAAGATAAATTCTAAAATGGAATTTATCTTTATTATTAACAGTTTCAGTTTACCGTATTTAACCGGTTTAGAAAAGCATATCAAAGATTTCTTCACGAGGAATTCCGGTGAAGTAATCGTTTAAATCAACGTCTTTCAAGGCATCTTCAAAGTCTTTGCGTTCAAAACGAACACCCTTTAACTTTTCAACCAGGTCAGTGGTGTCTTTGGAACCAAAGTAGTCACCAAAGAATTTAACATTGGAGACCTTACCGTCGTCGACTTGAAGACGGGCATCAATGGTTCCGTTGGTAAAGTGTTGACGCTTCTTAACGGTAAATTCTGGTGAATTACCGTATACCCAATCCCAGTTGTTGTAGTAATCGTCAAAGATCTTGTCAATTCCCTTCTTGTCATCATCAGTTAAGTGATATTCCTTATCCTTAATCTGATCCAAATCTTCAACATGGAAGAGTTCCTTCAATAAACGATCACGGAATTCTGGTGTGGTCAGGTTTTGATACTTAGGAGCCAAGTATGGCTTCAAGTTGGTTACCCGAGAGCTGACTGACTTGATTCCCTTTGACTTAATCTTATCTTCTGGAACGTTCAAAGCATTTGGAATGACTGACAAATCAACATCCAACATCAACGTCCCATGAGAGAATGTCTTGGGACCCTTAGTATACATTGCATTACCAGAGAACTTCTTACCGTCAACCAAGATGTCGTTTCGACCACTGACTTCAACGGACTTAGCGCCCATATCGTGCAGTGCATCAACGATTGGTTGTACAAATGACTTGAAGTCACCAAACTCCTCGCTGTCGCTGTCAACCACGAAGCTGAAGCAAAGATTGCCCAGGTCTTGGTAAACAGCGCCACCACCGGAAAGTCGACGAGTTACGACAATTCCGTGCTCATCAACGTATTTTTTATTAATTTCTTCAAGTGTATTTTGATTACGGCCAACAATGATACATGGTCCTTCAATGTAGAATAAAAGCAGTGGTTCATCAAACTTAATTTCGTTCATCAAATACTGTTCAGTAGCCAAGTTGCGTCTGATATCATTTGATTTCATGACATAGTAGTACATAAAATAAAAGCCCCTTTTCATTTATTTGATCAACTGAATATTAGCACGTTAGGAAAGCGATTACAATCACAAACAAAATTTTGAAAATTTTAATTGATTACATCCCTCGCTGAGAATGGTATAGTTTAAGTAAGGACAATACGAATACGGGGTGATTGACATGCAACAGCAAAAATATGAAAACGTCTTAGTACCGGTTGATGGTTCAAAAACAACTGATAAAGTGTTAAATCGAGCAATTGAAGTTGCCAAAGACAATGATGCACATCTGGATATTTTAAACATCTTGGAAGTAAACCAATTTAACCAAACTTATGGAAGTGCTGTAAGTGG
>NZ_JAXGWW010000276.1:0-2558 GCF_040773105.1 Lentilactobacillus sp. | reverse complement strand
TAAGGTCGCTTTTTGAGGAACAAAGGACACTTGATTTCGCAGGTCTTTCATCGAAAGGTCGTTGATGTTATGACCATCCAACTCGATTTCACCTTTATCAACATCGTAGAAACGCGGAATCAAGCTGACCAGCGTCGTCTTTCCTGAACCGGTTCCCCCGATGATCGCAACCGTTTGGCCACTGCTGGCTTTAAAATCGATATCCGAAAGCGCCGGCATTTCTGCTTGGCGGTATCGATAGTCGACGTGGTCAAATGATAACGTATGTTGCTGAGCGTTGGGATCAATGGTAATGGGATGTTCTGCGGGCTTCATGGTTGATTTCAATGCAAAGACCGTCTGAATCCGCTTAGCAGAAGCTTGCGCCCGTGGAATAAAGACGAAAACCATCGAAAGCATCATGAAGCTCATCAGAATCTGCATGGCGTAACTCATGAACGCAATCAGGTTACCAACTTGCATCGACTGAGCACCAATTAATTTGGCACCAAACCAGACAATCGCGACGTTAGTACCACTCATAATCAGCGTCATCACTGGAAATGCCAAGGCGACAATCGTGTTAACCTTAATCGCATTGGCAGTGTAATCCTTGTTGGCATCCTCGAAGCGATCCTGTTCAAACTGGTCTTGACGAAATGCCCGAATAACCCGAACTCCGGTCAAGCCTTCACGGAAAATCCGGTTAATCTTATCGGTCTTTGTCTGCATTGCTCTAAACAATGGAACAGAAAAATACAGCAGCAGGCCGACAAAGATAATCATAATTGGCAAAACAACCAAGAAAATCATCGTCAATTGGTGATCCTTGGTGTAAGCCAAAAAGCTCGCACCGATCAGCATGATGGGTGCCATTAACATCATTCGCAGCATAATAATGGCAACGTTTTGAATCTGAACCACATCGTTGGTCGTCCGGGTGATTAATGATGACGTTTCAATTTGGTCATATTCATCCTTCGAAAAATTGATAACTTTGCGGTAAACGTCACTTCGCAAGTTTTGACCCAACTTTTGTGAAGTCCGGGCAGCGAGAAAGACGTTGCAGATTGCCGCCAATATACTTATCAGCGAGAAGCCGGCCATTTCAAAGCCGATCTTCCAGATATAGTTAATGTCTCCTTTGGCCACCCCATTATTAACAATGTCCGAGGTCAAGCTGGGAAGGTTCAAATTTGCAATAACTTGAACGATCATAAACAGCACTGCCCCAAGAACTGCCAGGTATGAGATCCGTCCTTTGGCAATTTTCAGCATTTTGCTACTCCTTCCAGGTTCGTTATTTTAATGATTCTTTTACATATATTTAGGTACCGAACTATATTACTGCTAGTCAATCTAAAATACAAGCATAATTTAGAAAAATAATATGCAAACAGATACTTCCTATTATGAACTTCTCGGCCGTGAGTTTCATCAATGTTAATCAAAAATTATGGTGACGGTAAGTTGATAAGAAACTAGAACTTGTTAGCGAATATTTTAGTTGTTTTAACAGACAATAAAAGGTCGAGCCATCAATAAATTACTGATGTCTCGACCTTTCATCCTTCGCTATCCAGATAATTTTATTTAATGGCCTTTTGATCCGTCTCGGGTCCAAACAGCCCAACGATGATTGCGGCGATAATCGCCATTGCAGCAATCATATAGTAGATAAATGATGTCGCAACTTGTGTGATCATAAAGGCAACGAAGATTGGCATTAAGCCATTTAATAGCTTGGAAATCCCATTAGCAATCCCGGCACCACGGAATCTGTGAGCCGTTTCAAATAACTCATTCGTGTAAATACTAACAACTGAAGCAACCAGAATGTATAACGTGATCGTCAGCAAGAAGCCGTTAATCAAAATACCTGCCGTACTGCGTTCGTATGCGTAGGCAATTCCCAAAATAGCTGTTGCGATAAACGCGGTAACAATTAGCTTCTTGCGGCCGGTTTTATCGACCAACAGAGCTCCGATTGCCGCCCCAATTGGAGCTCCGATCATCATAATAGCGGAAAAGCCAATCGAATCAACAATATTAATCCCTTGTTTCAAAAGTAACGTTGGCACCCAAGACGTGAATGTATACTGGCAAAGAAGCGTCGCGCTAACCGCGATAATTGCAATGAACAGACCTTTTCCGAAGCTGATATGACTAACGGGTTCGTCCGGATGAGTCATCTCATCCTTTTCGTATAGACCCCTAACGGTTAATTTCTTAATAATATCGTTTGCTTCCTCAGTCCGGCCCTTGGCAAGAAGCCAGCGAGGTGATTCAGGAAAATGACGACGGGCAAGCCAAAGCACTAAAGCAAGCGAACCCATTGTAATAAACATTGAACGCCAACCAAACCTTGGAATCATAAACGATGCGATCAATAAGGTAATCGGTGCACCCGTGTTCGCAACGATGGCGGTCATCCCTGACCAGTGTCCCCGTCGTTTGATAGGCGCAAACTCATTAACCACCGCATACCCGGTAACAATTTCTGCTCCCAAGCCGATGGCGGCAATAAATCTCAGTCCAATCAGAAGCGTCATACTTGGCGCAAACGCCGATAACAATGT
>NZ_JAXGWW010000275.1:0-2560 GCF_040773105.1 Lentilactobacillus sp. | reverse complement strand
GGTCGATTTAGCCCGCTCGACGAATTCAGACGGTGTTTCGTTTCGGCTGTACAAGTAGGCACCGGCAACGACTGCCGTGGCGCCCACAATTTTAAAGACTGTTTTCATCATTAATCACCCATATGCTGTTCAATTGATTCTTGAATTTCTTTCAGTTGGTCCGGAGAATACTTATTAGAATTATCCTTAAAGATCATCTTGAAGTCATCATTGCTGGTGTATCTTGGCACCAAGTGAAAATGAGAGTGGAAAACGGATTGGTAGGCGACCTGGCCATTGTTGTTCAAAATGTTCATTCCTTTGATGTCAGGATTGGAAGCCTTGACAGCCCGGGCAATCTTTGGAATTCGCGCGAAAACTTCGCTGGCAAGCTCTTCATCATACTCGAAGATATTTGCGATATGTTTCTTAGGAATAACCAACGTATGTCCCGGCGTCCCCTGAGAAATATCGAGAAACGCTTTAACAATGTCATCCTCATAAACGGTATAACTCGGGATTTCATTTCTAACAATCTTACAAAAAATACAATCTTTCAAAATCTCTACCTTCTTTCTGTGAACACTACTGGTATTATAACATCAATGTGGTTTCTGCCGAATTCAAAGGGCAATATTTATATGGTATAATCTTGTTTGTAAATTTATGATGAACACGGAGGTAAATGATGACCTTAGAAATTTCCAACCTTGTAGGTGGATATTCTCAAGTACCTGTTTTAAAAGACGTCAGTTTTGACGTCAAGGATGGTGAATTAGTCGGCCTGATTGGACTTAACGGTGCCGGCAAGTCAACCACCATTAATCACATTATTGGCTTATTAACGCCATTTAAAGGAACAATTAAAATTAATGGGACGTCTTTAACAGATGACGTCAAAAAATACAAAGAACAAATTGCTTATATTCCCGAACAACCGATTGTTTATAAGGAACTGACTTTAAAAGAGCACCTGGAAATGACCATGTTGGCTTACAATCTCGATCAGGATGCAGCCTGGAAACGTGCTCATCAGTTATTAAAGCTTTTTAGACTGGATAACAAATTAGACTGGTTTCCTGACAACTTTTCAAAAGGGATGCGTCAAAAAGTCATGATCGTTTGTGCATTTTTGACGGATGCCAAACTGTTTATCATTGACGAACCGTTTTTGGGATTAGACCCCCTGGCGGTCAACGACTTATTAACCTTAATCTCTGAACGCAAAAAGCAGGGTACCAGCATTTTGATGTCCACCCAGGTCCTTGAAACGGCCCAACGAAATTGTGATCGCTTTGTGCTGTTACACGACGGTCAGGTCCGGACTGAGGGGACGATTGAAGAGCTTCGCCAGGCATTTCCAAATGCGGGTGAATCGCTCAATGATATTTATCTGACGTTGGCAAGGGAAGGCGATGCTTCATGAGACAGTTATTTAAGCAGCGTCTGGTCATCCATCTCAAAGAAATGATGAAATACCTTAGGCTGGTGTTTAATGACTACTTTGTCTTGGCACTGCTGTTTATGATTGGCGGCCTGGGGTATTACTATTCCAATGTTTTAAAGACGCTTCACACGGGATTATGGTGGGCACCAATCGTGGCCATTGCGATCCTCTTAGTGAGTGTCCAGCTTGGCCGATTCGCGACCCTGGTTGAAGATCCGGACTACGTTTTCTTGTTCCCAAAGGAAGCGGCGTTTTTTGCGTACCTCAAACGCGCATTTCATTACAGCCTCGGCCTGGCAATCGCTGTTCAAGTTCTCTTTTGGGTCTTGCTGATGCCATTCGTTCAGGTGACGATGCAGACGACCGCAACTGATTTGTACCTTTTACTGGCAACCCTTATCATCCTTAAAGTAACCTGGTTGAATACAGACTTTGCCAGAAAATACCGTTTAAATAATCGTTGGCTTTCCAACCACTTTTTATTTCGCTTCCTAATTCCAGTCGTGTCAATTAGTCTATCAATCTATCTTAATTACTGGTTGGGACTTGCTTTGGCCGTAGCGGCTTTAGGCATCAGTTATTATAGTCGCAACCACTGGTCAAGATACCCCATTGACTGGAAAGTGATGATTGCCGACGAAAACAGCCGGATGCACACCGTTTATCAGTTCTTTAACTTGTTTACCGACGTCCCAATGCTGCAAGGATCAATTAGGCGACGTCGTTATCTTGATGGCATTTTAGGTCGAATCAAGTTGATCCCGAAAAACACATATCTGTATTTGTATGCCCATGGGATTATTCGAGATAACGAAATGAGCGGCTTGTATTTTCGGCTGATGGTGATCGGAACGGTGTTCTTAGTCTTTGTAAAGGGCGAAATCCTGCCAATCTTTTTAAGTTTATTGTTTGTCTACTTGATTGGATTTCAGCTGATTCCGTTTTACTTCCACTTTTCTGATAATGCGTTTGTCCACGTGTATCCGATTACTGATCAGTACCAGATGAAAAGTTTCCAACGCGTTCTCCTGTATATGCTGAGTATTGTGTCGCTGATCTTTGCCATCGCGGTCATCGCCGTTAACTTCTCAAGCTTAATGACGGTTGCCGGCGTGATCGTCGCTGAGGCACTTG
>NZ_JAXGWW010000274.1:0-2576 GCF_040773105.1 Lentilactobacillus sp. | reverse complement strand
CGTTACCAATGTATCTGGGCTTGGGGGATATTAGCCAGGGAACTTTTATCGAAAACCGACAAACGGTTTATAAAATTCAGTACGCCCACCAAGAAAATTCGGAGTACCATACGGCTCAAGCGGTTCAAAATCTCCGTAACGCGCTAAAATTACTAGATGAAGCGATTGCAAGAAACGAACCGCTGCGAGTTTGGTGGTCCGATGATGTGAATGATTACTGCGGTTTTTTATGGTTGTGTAACTATTTGAAAAACTCAACGGTGGAAATGTCCAGCATCAAAGTGCCAATGAACTTTGTCACTTCCGATAACGCCTTAGCAATCATTTCGGGATTAGGCGACCTCACCCCCGAAAACATTGATGAATTCAATTTGTTTGATTTAGAAAAGTCAGTATCGAAGAATCGACGAACTGCCTATAGTTATTATTGGCGCGATCTCAGAAGTGAGAACAATCCAATTAGGGCGGTTATTAACGGGAAGTGTATCAGCCAGTCAATCGACTTTTACGATCGCTTTATCCTGTTAAATTTGAGTGATGAACGATTTCGAAAAATTATCCGCGTCATTGGCGAAACCATTGGGAATTATCCATTCGCACCTGAGTGGTGGTACCGGCATCGCATCGACTATTTGGTATCGAAGGGCAGTTTGGAATATAAGATCGATCCTGACATGATGGTGGGAAAGATTCGGATTCGTCATTAACCCGATGAAAAATGGGACTTGGCTAAACGTGCTAATTTTTGATGCAATCTCTGAACGTTCTCATATTACTTAGCTGAAAAAACGTGCGAAAAAAATTTAAGCCCGGCAATCAACCATTCCAAATCAAGGAATAATCGATCGCCGGGCTTAAATTCTGAGTTCAAAATGTTTTTTTCATTCCGTTGTTAAAGGGCATCGCTTTGAGGTTGGCGAATCTTGGCCAACGCGTCATCGATTTGCTTTAAGACAATGTCGATGTTTTTGGGATCAGACAAATCATATTTTTGTAAATTAATTTTGATTTTAGGCGACACATCATATTCGTCAAACCACTTCTTGTAGGCCGCCCACATCTTGAAGTAGTATTCCTGCAAGCCGGGATTGTCGTCAAATTGCTCGTAATCACGGCCGCGCTTCTTGATCCGGTGTTTGATCGTCTCGAAGTCGCTATCGGCGTATACAAGCAAATCAGGGGCCTTTTTAGGCAGTTCACTGAGTTCTGCCATCATATTATCGAGCAGTTTTAAATAAACTGAAAGCTCCGTATCGGTAATGTTTCCCTGAGCATTGTTTTCGCGGGTAAAGAGGGCATCCTCATAAATTGACCGGTCTAAAACATTATTATCATCGCTCAGGGCTTGTTTGATCATTGAAAAGCGTTTATTCAAAAAGTAGATTTGAAGTAAAAAGCCATATTGTTTGGGATTGGAGTAGTAGAGTGGTAACACCGGATTGTCGCCAACGGGTTCAAAAAATGCCTTGCTCCCTAAATGTTCAGCAATCTTTCCGGTTAAGGTGGTCTTTCCGACACCAATCATTCCTGCAGTTATTATCACCATGAGTAGCCCCTTCTTTAAGAAAATTACAATATCTAGTGTACCACAAAATGTTGTCACACAATATATGTAATCTTGCTGTTCTCCCGAGTTAAATTTCGAAATGGTTAACATATTAAGTAGTACAATGTAGTTAATAAGGTAATAATGGAGGGAATTCAATGTATAAAGCGGTTGTGTTTTTTGATTTGGACGGGACACTCTTTGATAACGAAAAAAATGTGTCCGATGAAAATGTCGCAGCTATCAAAGAATTGCGAAAAAATAACATTTTGCCGGTCATCTCCACTGGGCGAAATATTTTTGAAATTCAATATGTCATTGATGCTACCGGAATCAACTCACTGGTGAGTGCGAATGGAAGTTACGTTCAGTACGAAGGCAAGAAGTTAAAGGCAGAACAAATCGATAACAAGGTGATCGAAGATATTTTGGCATTCGCAAAAGAACAGGGCGACGTGATTTCATTTTACAATAATAAGGAATTTGCCCTAACTGCTGAAAATGATATGACGAAGGTCAATTATCGTTTATTGCGTTTAACACCGCACGTTGACCCCGAATTTTATAAGCACAATGAAGTGAATTTCTTAAACGTCTTCAACTATGATAAAGATAAGTTGTATCAAGATAAATTCAAGGGTCAGTTGTCCTTGGTCAGAAACAACCCCCGCTGTTTGGACACTATGAAATGGGGCGTTTCAAAGCAGACTGTCATTCAGGCATTGATGTAGAAGTTGGACTTAGGCGATGTGCCATCCTATGCATTTGGTGACCAAATGAACGATTTACAAATGTTTGCGGAAGTCAAGTTCCCAATTGCGATGGGAAATGGGGTCCCTGAAGCCAAAGAAAAAGCCACTTACGTCACTAAATCAAATATCAATGGTGGCATTGTTAACGGATTGCGCCATTACGGACTGATCAAATAACTTGGTGGGCTAGTGGATGTTTTCTGGAATGACAATTAAGATTTGAATAATTTGTGACAGTCAAAAAGGCCTGGATAAAAGCGTTTAAACCTTTGTCCGGG
>NZ_JAXGWW010000273.1:0-2583 GCF_040773105.1 Lentilactobacillus sp. | reverse complement strand
TCTGTTTTTAAAGCGTTGATCAGTTGGTCGGACAAATCGTAGGCCAAGGGGTAATCATCCTTGGTAAGGACGTCTTGGAGGCCGTCGACGTATTCTTGAGTCAGCAAAAACGTATACAGGTAGTTATTTTCTTCGCCCCTGAGCTTGCAGTTGAATTGATCTTCGATGAACTTTTGAATACTGGTGAGCTTTTCACGAACGGCCGGGGTCACGTGGGCCGGCGGGATGATCCGGTCGTTGATATAGTGGCCGTTTTGCATCCGCAGAATCCAGACCTTGAGAAAGATTTCCAGCTTACTTTTTTGAACCGGCTTGATGAGAAATGAAAACTGGGCCTGAATTCGGATGATGAGATTGTTGATTTTTACGTTGAGGTCCTCAAACGGACTGTCAATGCCGTTAAAGGCAGTATAGAAGAATTCGAAAATATGTAATCTCAAAACGTATTCGTAATTATTGACGATGTTCGGTGAGTTGTAGAAATCCGAATCGTTGAGAATGCTTCGGAGTTGAACTTCTGTTGAATAGAACTTCGTCTTACTGATAAAGTGTTTCTTCATGAAGGTGGCCTTTGAGACCATTTTGGATTGCAAAAAGTTGTATTGAAACAGCGCAAACAAGACCGACCGTTTGAGGTAGACCAGTCGAATTTCGTTCAGGACGGTTTTGGTGATGTTTTCGCCCTTCAAAATATTCTTTTCGGGTGTGGTGATTTGTGAATGATTTGAATACTGAATTTTTTCCAAGTCACGGTTAATGGACGTTAACAACTGCGACAACTTATATTCAGAGATGGGCAGTTGATCCAGCACCGAAGAGATCGTCACGAGGCGGTCTCGTTTGGCGTAGAATCGCTGTAAAAGCATGTATGACAGCTGGTCGTTTTTCTCAAAGAAAAGTGTGTAATCCAATCCAATCCCCCCGTCATTTACTGAGGCATGCTGGCATAAAAGCCAAAGATGTGCTTCGTTATGTTAGAAATATGCTCGAAGTACTCAAAAAATATAACATACCTATTATATGTGTACGATATTAATCAAATTATGGCCTAATTTGGAATGACCGTCAAATAAATCGTCTAGTATATCAATCCCTTGTGGCTCTAAGAACTGAGCGTTTTGTTTCCATAATTTGTACGTGCCGGCTTTCCCCACTTTTTGGCGATTATCCAAAAACTTGGGAATTTTCATTTTTGGCCTTTTGGGGCGATTTGAATCGATGGCAGAAAGAATTTCCAAGGCGTCTGTTTATTTCGGTTGACGGGTGATGATGGACTAGTCGCTTCGAATTGTTGTTAGAGCGGTGATGTCGGCAATAAGTTACAGACCATGAGTGCAAATAGATGAGATAACGCGAGCATTAAAGTTATTCTTGAAATAAGAGACAGCTAATCTAAACGCCTATCTGCCCAATTTAGGCATATTTTCTCCAGTTGCTTATAATTAAGGTGTTTAGAATGAGGAGGGGTATAAATGGATTATGATTTGATTGACCTTGGGGGATTTACCCGGAAGAATACCAAGATTCTGGCAGATACACCTGACTATCAACGCACACGAACCGTGTTTGATCACCGGCTGATTTTAATCACTGAGGTGGATAAAAAAGACCAAAAGATTAAAGTCAGCTCCAATTTTGAGTGGGAAAAGGTTGGCAAGAAGTTTCGACCGAACGTTTCACTGCACAACGACAATTTTGTTGATCCGCTTGCAAAATAAACCTTTACATACTGAATTTAAACGCGTTACAACAGGCTCTGATATCACTGGAAGTTTCAGGCTTTCAATGTGTTTGGGGCCTGTTTTTTAGTTCTTACTATTACAAATCATTCATTAAAAACATTTACTTTCGTTAAGTAAAAGGATAAAATTATCTTTGTATCTGAATTTTATAAAATCTTAAGATTCATTCATTTCTGAGGGGGAATTGTATGAGGCTTTTTAAGGCGCTTATTTGCGCGATATTATTTGTAGTAATCGGGGCGCCAATCACGGCCCACGCGAAGTATCATGTTTACCACCAGCGATCGTCTGCGCTTCATAAAGGGTCACTGCGCAACTTGAATAACTCGAAGGTTCACTACGTTAAGGTGCCCAAACAGTATTACCATGTTTCAAATACCGATGACGAGCACACGATTAAAGCCGAACGCGGAACAAAGGTCACCTTTCGGACGCGGTATCTACTGCCGCTGCCTGGAAAAGATGGTCAGCGGTGGGGGAATCCGCAGTCAATTGCCATGAATGGGAAACATTATATGTACATTGTTTACTGCCCAACTAACCTACATAATAAGGGGCGAATTGTTCGCTTCAATATCAAAAAGCTTGACGCAATGGGGATCCAGCTTCACCCACAGCAGTTGAAAAATGCTTACCATAAGCACCACGGCAAATATTCGAAGACCCAAAAGCAAATTCACAAGTATATCAAGGTTGGCCCGATTTTTACGACCGGCCACGGCCAATCGCTGGCCTATAACTGGAAGGACCACCACCTCTACATGTGGTGCGATCGGGAATCCGCGCCGCGGGTCCCGACCAACCAGTACGGTTACATCAACCGAATCAGCGCCCGGTCGTT
>NZ_JAXGWW010000272.1:0-2615 GCF_040773105.1 Lentilactobacillus sp. | reverse complement strand
AGTCTAATCGTTGCCGACGATTTTTTTCGGATTGTCGGATTAATTTTTGATCTTGTGTCACCTTGAGTACTTCATGGTAGTGCGTCCGGTCGAGCAACCCGGTAACCTGATTAAAGCCGCGGGTTGACAGGGTGCCTTGACTCACCGGGATTGGAACGATGAGTCGCTTGGTATGCGCTAAAGCCGATCGCAATTCCGGCACAAAAACACGTCTCAGCCGATAATCGCCATTGAACTTATATTGTTTCATAAAATCCTTCATTGCTGCGTTGTATTCGAACAAGGCTTGGTTGGTCAGGTTGGGAAGTCCGCTGTCGCGCCACCGGATACAATCTTGACATGGGTTTGTCATTTGGGAAACTAACTTTCGACCGCACCCATCGCAGGTGGGCATCGATAATCGATTAAACCCGGACCAACAGGCATGACAAATCGTTTGACTGGAAATCGGCCTCAGGGAAATCAACTCGCCAAATGAAATGTTGTCTCGAATTATTTCACCGCATAATAAACAATGTTTCATAGTGCTGCCGCCTTTTGATTCATTAATTTAATCTGGCGATCACAGGACTTGATGTTGGCAGTCTTTGATTCACAATAAAATAGCACTTCCCCAGTCGGCCGATCGCTGTTTCTCCCAACTCTTCCCGCAATTTGAACCAGCGCCGCCGCCGAAAAAATATCGTCGTCAGCCTTCAGCACAATTACGTCAATCCCCGGAAAAGTCACGCCCCGTTCCAAAATCGTGGTGGTAATCAAAAAGTCCAATTGATCATTGCGCATTAAGGCGACCTTTTCAATCCGCTTAGGATCCGCTGAATAAACCGTTTCAAATTTGGCCGCCATTTTAGTGGCTTTGAGGGCGTCAAAAACATGTTTCAAATCTTTAATGTGTGGTACAAAGAGTAAAAAGCGCTGCTTGGCATCAATTAACGCTTGAATCTTGTTTAGAATGTTTTTTGGTAACTGGCCATCATTGATCAAAGTTGCTAATCGTTTAGTTCGGATCACTGCTATCTCGGGCAACAGGTGACCATGGTAACGAATTGGCAGGTAACTGACGGTCAATTTATTTTGCTTAATCGCTCGAAACAGATTTTGGTCGGGTGTTGCTGTTAAATATAAGGTTGCGCCGGTCGGTTTGGTGGCGTTGGCCACGGCAAAATGAAGCATTGCATTTCCGGAATACGGAAACACGTCAACTTCATCAATAATCAAGACATCAAATGCATGGTAAAATCGTAATAATTGGTGAGTGGTACAAACCGTTATCTGGCTGTAAACATAGGGTTGCTCACTTTTGCCATGTAGCAATACACAAGACACCTTTTCAAAAGCGGCTTGAATCCGTGGAAATAATTCAATACAAACATCAACTCGCGGTGAAGCGATGCCGACACGCAACCCATTTTCAATGGCCCAGTTAATGCCTTTAAATAACATTTCCGTTTTCCCGGCACCGGTGACTGCCCATAACAAGTGTCGCCGGCGATTCTTAAAGACATCAATCACCGTTTGTGCACATTCAGCCTGCAGTTTCGTTAATTTTCCCTGCCAAGTCAGCGGCTGGTTGACGTGCGGAAATCGATTAGGCTCTGGCGCAAAGGCCAACTGCTGCAGCGTGTCCATTCGCCCCATTTGAATACAAACGTAGCAGTAATACTGATTGTTGGGAAGCGCTGCTAGTCTCCGCTTCAGACGACTGCCGCAGCGGCAACAGACAATGCCGTGGTCTGTTTGGATGGCCGCCCGTGTCTTGACGCCTGGATGATGATTAAGTGTTTCACCAAGCATCAACATTGGCATTTGGCGTCCAAATAACTCTGATATATCATTAATAAAAGAAAAACACCTCACTATTTAAATACGAGATGCATGGAGGAATACTTTTTAAAAAAGAATCTTTAACAATTAAAAAAAACGGCTCCCATGAAATTGAAATTAAAAAGTCCCGCTTTATCTGCACGATGGCAAGAATTCAAAGCGAAGACCAGGCAAAACAATTGATTGAACAAGTCACCAAGGAAAATTCCAAGGCGAACCATAACTGCTACGCTTACATGCTGGGAGACGATGATCATATTCAGCGCGAAAGTGATAACGGCGAGCCTTCAGGGACTGCCGGAGTGCCAATCTTAGAGGTCTTGAAGAAAAACGAACTGCACAACGTTTTAGCGGTCGTTACCCGATATTTTGGCGGCATTAAATTAGGCGCCGGTGGCCTTATCCGTGCTTACAGCAATGCGACTTCAACCACCATCGATCAGCTGGGGATTGTCAAACTTGTCAACAAGCAACAGCTGACACTGACCATCGACTATAATCAATTCGACAAATTAAAGTATTTTCTTGAAAACGAAGCCATTCCGATTGAAGACACCCAATACATCGATCAAATACAGGTTGTCATCGCGGTCAGTGATGATCATTTCAATGCGCTTATTTCGGCGATTACAAATTTACTGAGTGATCAATTTACTTACGACAAGGGGCCGTACAAAATTTTTGAAGTCCCCTACTCAAGAGAAGCCCGACAGCAGGATGAAAGATAGAAAAACTGCGTAGACAAAATACAACTCGTCTACGCAGCTTTTTAAGTTTTAATGATTATTTTT
>NZ_JAXGWW010000271.1:0-2622 GCF_040773105.1 Lentilactobacillus sp. | reverse complement strand
TACGATGTTGATAAAGGTGAAATCGAGTTGGATGGTCATAACATCAACGACCTTTCGATGAAAGACCTGCGAAATCAAGTGTCCTTTGTTCCTCAAAAAGCGACCTTATTCACCGGATCCATTCGCGACAATATGAAGTATGGAAACCCCAATGCCACTGATGATGAGATTTGGCACGCACTGGACATTGCTCGAGCCAAAGACTTCGTTGAAGAAGATCCAGCCGGCCTTGATTTGCAAGTCGAACAGGGTGGGGATAACTTCTCAGGTGGTCAAAAGCAACGGTTGGCCATTGCCAGAGCCCTGGTTAAGAAGTCTGCTGTGTACGTCTTTGATGACTCCTTTTCAGCACTGGATTTCAAGACCGATGCTGATTTGCGGGCTGCTTTAAGAGCTGATGAGCACATCCAGCAAAGTATTACGGTTATCGTGGCCCAACGAATCGCCACGGTGGCTGACGCTGACCTGATCTTAGTGCTTGATAACGGTAAGTTGGTTGGCAAAGGCACTCACGATGAGCTCCGCGCCAACAACAAGGTTTATCAAGAAATTATTCACTCACAATTACGAGAGGAGGATGACAAATAATGGCTGAAAAAGATACGGCACCACAACCTGCCGGCAACCAAAATCATGGTGGCCATGGCGGCTTTCAGGGAGTTGTCGAAAAACCCCATAACTTTTGGGGGACCACTAAGCGACTGCTGGATTACATGCAAGATCGCCTGGTCGGTTTAATCCTGGTTCTGGCCTTTGCCATTATCAGTGTTATCTTCCAGATTCGAACCCCGAAGATTTTAGGAGAAGCAACGACTGAAATCTTTAAGGGCTTGATGAAGGGAAATGCCCAACAAAAAGCCGGCTTTAGCGTGGCTTCACTTCCGATTAACTATCAAAAGATTGTCCAAATTATTCTCATCGTTCTTGTGATGTATTTGGCTTCTGCGGTCTTCAGCTTCTTGCAACAGTATATTATGACCCGAATTTCACAGAATACGGTCTATAAATTACGGCGGCAAATGAAACAAAAGATGCGCCTGGTGCCCATCCAATACTACGATACGCACAGTAACGGTGATGTCATGAGCCGGGCGGTTAACGATATGGATAATATCGCCAGCACCCTCCAACAAAGTCTTACCCAGGCGGTTACGTCTTTTGTGACCTTCATTGGAACTTTGTGGATGATGTTTACGATTAGTTGGAAATTGACCTTGATTGCATTGGTAACGATTCCGTTGAGCTTGTTAATTGTCGGCGTGATTGCACCACGATCCCAGAAGTATTTCGCGGCCCAACAGAAGAGTCTTGGCTTATTAAACAACCAAGTGGAAGAAAACTACGCTGGCCAAATCGTCCTCAAGAGTTTTAATAAGGAACAGGACACGATTGACCAGTTTGAAGTTCAAAATAAGAAATATTATCAAGCTGCTTGGAAAGCCCAATTTATTTCAGGGATTATCATGCCCATGATGATCTTCTTAAATAACATTGGTTACGTCTTCGTTGCCGTTGTTGGTGGCATCCAGGTTGCGAACGGAACGGTCACCCTTGGTAACGTGCAGGCCTTCTTGCAGTATACCAACCAGTTTTCACAACCAATTTCTCAGTTAGCCAACTTGATGAACACCATTCAGTCGACGATCGCTTCAGCTGAGCGGGTGTTTGAAGTGATTGATGAAGAAGAAATGAAGAATACCAAGCAAAATCGACCGGTTGAAGAAAATACCGATAATTTAGTCGAGTTGGAACACGTTCAATTTGGCTACAACGATGACGAGTTGTTGATGAAGGATTATAACCTTGCCGTTAAACGTGGCCAGCAGGTCGCTATCGTCGGTCCAACCGGTGCCGGTAAGACAACCATCATTAACCTGTTGGAGCGCTTCTACGACGTTAAGGGCGGTAGTATTCGCCTCAAGGGTGTCGACACCAGAGATTTGGATCGAGAAGCATTGCGGTCTCACTTTGCGATGGTTCTCCAAGATACCTGGCTGTTCACGGGGTCGATTTATGACAACATTAAATACGGCCGCGAAGACGCTTCCAAAGACGAAATCATTGAAGCCGCTAAAGCCGCTCACGTGGATGAATTCGTCCGTAAGCTGCCAAAGGGCTACGATACTATCTTAAATGAGTCTGCTTCCAACATTTCTCAAGGACAGCGTCAATTAATTACGATTGCCCGTGCCTTTGTGGCGAACCCTGAAATTCTGATTTTGGATGAGGCGACCAGCTCAGTCGATACTCGGACCGAAGTTCAGATCCAGCACGCTATGAGTCAGTTGTTGGAAAATCGGACCAGCTTTGTCGTGGCTCACAGATTGTCGACAATTCAAAATGCAGACAATATTATTGTGATGAATCATGGGGCGGTTGTTGAAACCGGAACGCATAATGAGCTGCTTGCCAAAAATGGTTTCTATGCTGACCTGTACAACAGTCAATTCTCAGATGACGTTTCATTTGATTAGGGAGGAGCAGACGATGAAAAAAATATTGAGCTTATTGATCGCAGCAGCTTCTCTCATGATCGTGCTGAGTGGCTGTGGCACACCAACGCTGACGGTATCGAACCATCATTTGAATGCCAACGCCCTGGCTGTGACCGTCAAAGGAAAG
>NZ_JAXGWW010000270.1:0-2627 GCF_040773105.1 Lentilactobacillus sp. | reverse complement strand
GAAAATAACATTACTGCTCAAAAACTGTTTCAAATTTTGGATAACCTGTCCATGTCCCCAAACGAATTTCTATACATTCACCATGGTCATCATCAATCAGGCCATGAGGAACTTCATCACCAACTGCTTGAAGCATATAACGTCCATGACTTGCAAACGATGGGTAAAATCATCAACGAAAATAAAGACAGTTCACAACTGAGTCTAAAGTCCGTCGCCGCAATTGGACAAGTTTTAATGGAGACATATAACGCCAAGACGTTTGTCGTCTCTTCCGTCATGAACAACTTATGGGACCGACTGCTCGATTCAAAAACATGGACAATTGAAGAAATCAAGATTGTACCGATCCTACTGCCAATCGCTGTCAATAAGAATCGTGTGGACCTCATGCCTCAAATTATTGACCAATTTGAAACCAACTGCAAAAGCTACATCTCACCAACTAACGATCCGTTTCAAATGACCGATCAATTAGTGGAAATGGATCTCAGTTTGATCCAAATTTACCTCAACCTTGAAGATTATCAACGTGCCCAGCAACTGATTACTAAAGTGACCGAGGTCAATCAATATCAGTTAACCTGGGATGGCCGGTTAACCCAACAGTTAATTATTGCCATCTGGAACCTTTATTTTGGTGATGAAAAAACGGCTGACCAAATCATTCAAACGCTCACCCGTCTTGAAAATTTGTACACGCCTGCCATTGACCATAATGTACTGGCAATTATCAGAGTCCGTCAAAAACTGGCCAAAAAGTATCGCAACACCCAAAAATGACGACAAAAAAGCAGTTGGGATCGGATACGAATCCAACTGCTCAATGGAGACGCTTAAGGTCATCCACGTATTCGATTGTGGTGGTGTTGATCAGGTAGGCCACGTCAAAGTGAACCCGATCGTCAAGCTGCCACATGTCGGTCACAATAAATGCCGGCCGATCCGCCTGGTCTGTGTGCGCGTGCATGTGGTGAGCGTCACCATACTCAGCCAACGCATCCGCCAATGCCTGCTTGAACACCGGAATGGAGTCGGTGACTTTATTAACCGGCAAATGGTATTCGAAGGCCATGACGCCCCTGCCCCAGACTTCAGCAATGTCTTCTGATTTAAAGTCGCTTTCATCAAATGGTAATAAACTTTTTTGATCAACCAACTTATTAATAGAAGTTTTAACTGCTTCATTTGCAATCCGCTGTGCTAATGCGAGCCGTTTTCTGCCTGGCCTGGTCACAAATAAGTAATGGATCAGGTTATAAACAGCAAAGGCTGCAATTAGACCAATAATAATTTGAATAATTAAGTCAATGTTCATAACGGGACCCCATTTCATTTCATTAATTCAATTTTACCATGCATTCGCGATTGTCGATTACTTTCGCGTTTATATACTTATTTGTTATAATATGGTAAAATGTCGTTATTAGTTGTGTTTTCACAACCACTTGTCCGTAAGGAAACCTCGAGTTTCTGCAAAACAATTAATGGATTTTAAAGGAGTTTTTTTATGATTTGGAAGGTTTTATATCAACCCAGCAAGAAACAAAGTCCTCGCCGGGAAACAACGCTGTCACTCTATGTCGAGGCCGACACCGAAGTTGAAGCGCACGCACTCGTAGAAGACAATACCGATTACGAGATTGAGTTCATCGAACCCTTACAGGGTGAACACTTAGCGTACGAACAAAAAGATCCTGATTTCAAAATAACGGAGTTTAATACTAAATGAAAAAACTAAACGTCAAAAATAACGAAGCAGCTATCTATGGCGTTGGTGGTCTGGGCGAAATCGGTAAAAACACTTATGGGATCCAATTTCAAGACGAAATTATCCTGATCGATGCAGGAATTAAGTTTCCTGAAGATGATCTTTTAGGTGTCGATTACGTCATTCCGGACTATCAGTATCTAGTGGAAAACAAGGACAAAATCAAAGCATTGGTGATCACCCACGGTCATGAAGACCACATTGGCGGTGTCCCATATTTGATGAAAGTTTTAAATGTCCCGATTTACGCTGGACCGCTTGCGATGGCGCTTATTAAGAATAAATTAGAAGAACACGGCTTACTGAATTCTGTCGAGTTACACGAAGTCAGTGACAAGTCTGTGCTGAAGTTCCGAAAAATGAAGGTTTCGTTTTTCAGAACCACCCACTCAATCCCAGACACCGTCGGGGTTGCCGTTCATACGCCGGTGGGTGTCATCGTCGAAACTGGTGATTATAAATTCGACCTCACACCAGTGACCAACCAGCCGCCTGATCTCCAAGAAATGGCCAAATTAGGTGCTGAAGGTGTCCTCTGTCTCATGTCCGATAGTACAAACGCTGAACGACCAATTTGGACCAAGTCTGAAAAGTGGGTCGGCAATTCTATCGCCCATATTTTCGATAACATTAAAGACAGAATCATCTTTGCAACCTTTGCCTCGAACATTTCACGGATTAAAACTGCTTGTGACAATGCGATGGCTCATGGCCGAAAAATTGCCGTATTTGGTCGCAGTATGGATGCTGCAATCGTCAATGGCCGCGAACTGGGGTACTTGGATATTCCAGACGACGCCTTTGTCGATGCGCATGAACTACAGTCACTGCCTGCCAATAAAACACTGATTCTTTG
>NZ_JAXGWW010000269.1:0-2630 GCF_040773105.1 Lentilactobacillus sp. | reverse complement strand
CCAAGAACAGGAACGTGGGATTAAGATAACTTATGCCGCTACAACGGCAAAATGTAAAGACCACCGTATCAATATCATTTATACAACAGGACACGTGGATTTCACTGATGAAGTTGAACGTTCACTTCGTGTTTTGGATGGTGCGATCGCCGTTTTAGATGGTCAAGCTGGTGTAGAGCCACAGACAGAAACTGTTTGGCGTCAGGCATCCGACTATGACGTTCCCCGTATTGTTTTTGTTAACAAGATGGATAAGCTTGGTGCAGACTTTGACTTTTCAGTTAAGTCAATTGCAGATCGTTTGAATGCAAAGCCTCTTGCTATCCAAATGCCAATTGGTGCCGAAGATGCTTTCGAAGGGGTTATTGACCTTATCGAAATGAAAGCTGATCTTTATGATGAAGATAAGCTTGGTACTGAATGGGATACAGTTGACGTTCCAGATGACTATAAAGAAGAAGCCACTAAGCGTCGTGCCCAATTGATCGAAGACCTTGCAGATGTTGATGACGATATCATGAACAAATACCTGGAAGGTGAAGAGATCCCAGTTCCTGAAATTAAGGCTGCTATTCGTAAAGCAACTTTGAACTTGGAATTGTTCCCAGTGCTGGCTGGTTCAGCTTTCAAGAACAAGGGTGTTCAAATGTTGATGGATGCAGTTATTGACTACTTGCCATCACCACTTGATGTTAAGCCTTATAAAGCAACTGACCCTGAAACCGGTGAAAACATCGAATTGAAGGCTAATGATGACGCAAGTTTTGCCGCTTTGGCATTCAAGATTGCAACCGATCCTTTCGTTGGTCGTTTGACTTATATTCGTGTTTACTCAGGTACCCTTGAATCAGGTTCTTACATTTTGAACGCAACTAAAGACAAGCGTGAGCGTGTTGGACGTTTGCTTCAAATGCATTCAAATCACCGTCAAGAAATTCCAGAAGTATTCTCTGGTGATATTGCGGCAGCTATCGGTTTGAAGAACACCACAACCGGTGATTCATTGACTGATGTTGATCACCCACTTCACTTGGAATCAATGGAATTCCCTGACCCAGTTATTCAGGTTGCCGTTGAGCCTAAGACCAAAGCTGACCAAGACAAGATGAACGTTGCGCTTCAAAAGTTATCTGAAGAAGATCCAACCTTTAAAGCAACGACTAACCCTGAAACCGGTGAAACATTAATCGCCGGAATGGGCGAGTTGCATTTGGATATCATCATTGACCGTATGAAACGTGAATTTAACGTTGAAGCCACTGTTGGTGCCCCACAAGTTTCATATCGTGAAGCATTCACTAAAACAACCAAGGCTCAAGGTAAGTTCATTCGTCAGTCTGGTGGTAAAGGTCAATATGGTGATGTTTGGATTGAATTTACGCCAAACGAAGAAGGAAAAGGATTTGAATTCGAAGATGCCATCGTTGGTGGTGTTGTTCCTCGTGAATACATCCCAGCCGTTGAACAAGGTTTGAAAGAATCATTGGCAAACGGCGTCCTTGCCGGATATCCATTGATTGACTTGAAAGCCAAGTTATATGATGGTAGTTATCATGAAGTCGATTCTAGTGAAGCTGCATTTAAGGTAGCTGCATCAATCGCGCTTCGTAATGCTGCTAAGACCGCTGCACCTGTTATCTTGGAACCAATCATGAAAGTTGATATTAATGTCCCTGAAGAATACATGGGTGACATTATGGGCCAAGTAACTGCTAGACGTGGACGTGTTGATGGAATGGAAAGCCGAAGCGGTGCTGAAGTTATTCATTCATTCGTCCCATTAGCTGAAATGTTTGGTTATGCAACAACGCTTCGTTCTGCATCACAAGGTCGTGGTACATTTACAATGACCTTTGATCACTACGAGCCAGTTCCAAAGAGTATTCAAGCTGAAATCATCAAGAAGAACGGTGGAAATCAACCAGCCGAAGATTAATTCAGTTAAGAGATCGGAATTTAATTCCGGTCTCTTTTTTTATAAATTTGTTTGTTGAATCAACAAAATGCGTTTATAATAAACAGGTTGAAGTCAGTTACGCTCATTTAGTCATTAAATAAAATTGTTTGAACAGGTTGTTTCGTAACAGAAATATTACAAATTGAATTTATTGCTGTTAACACTTGTTTTGTGCGGCTTTTTTTAGTACACTATTTGAGTACTTGTTTTTAGGGATAAGTTTGCCCTAAACGAGTTTGTATTAGCTTTGATGTGAAAGGTTGCGACACACCCGGATGCTTTGCCATGGGTTTGGCGGTAATTTTCACGGAGTTAGTCCTATTTTCAAAATAGACGAAGGAGGGAACACAATGGCAAAACAAAAAATTCGAATTCGGTTGAAGGCATACGAGCATCGTATCTTAGACCAATCCGCAGACAAGATTGTTGCAACTGCGCAAAGAACTGGAGCTACTATTTCAGGTCCAATTCCATTGCCAACTGATCGTACAATCTACACGGTTTTAGCTTCACCACATAAGTTTAAGGATTCTCGTGAGCAATTTGAAATCTTAACTCACAAGCGATTAATCGATATTTTAAATCCAACACCAAAGACTGTCGACTCATTAATGAAGCTCGACCTGCCAAGCGGTGTGGACATTGAAATCAAACTATAGTAAATACAATATAT
>NZ_JAXGWW010000268.1:0-2636 GCF_040773105.1 Lentilactobacillus sp. | reverse complement strand
CATCCAGAACTGAATAAACAATTCGTGAAAGGGTGGATCCGTGCGTCGTTCGATCAAGGTAAAATCTTAAATTGGTGGTAAAGTAGTTGGCGGGCAACTTGTAACCAAGCCGGGTAATGACGTTTTGAACTTCATCAAATGGTAATTCGTAATAAGCCATCAAAGTGTCGGCTTGTTTGGCAACTTGATAGGAATCAGGTGACTTACCTTCACCCTTTAACAGTCGATCAATTCGCGATATATCACCGTATTTCTTCCGGTAAGAATCAAAGTTGAGCTTGGAAAGATTGAAGTAACCGGAAAATTGACCAATGATGCCTTCTTCGTTGATATCGAGACGAAGTTTGTGGGCAATATCACTCATTTGATCAAGTAAACTATTGTCTGTTTGGGCTTTTTCATTGGCAGATTTGATTATCTTAGGATCTTCATGACTCATCAGCTCTGCGACTTTATCAAATAACCAAGAAACCATGATATTGGTATAAGCATTATTAGTGAGTCCGTGATCATCAGAGTTTGGATATTCTTCGTGGAATTCATCTGGTCCCATGACGTGATGAATATCGTAACGATCATCTTTTTTATCGTAGCTTGCCATGCTGACCCAGAACTTGCAAATTGACAATAACATTTCTAATCCGTAGTTCTTCATGAATTCGGTATCACCTGTTAGATGAACATAATTAATGACATCGTAGGCAACTGACAGTGAAACGTGACGTTGCAAGCGACTGTTATCCGGATCCCATTCACCACTAACCGGGTTCAAGTGAACAAATTGAGATTGTTCATCCCCATACATCCCTGACTGCCAAGGATACATTGCCCCTTGCTTGTCTTCCGAGGCGGCGTATTTGCGCGCTTCACCGATTCGATTATAGCGATATAACAAGCACTGTTTAGCAATTGCTGGGTAATGAATAGCATAAAACGGTAGATCAAAGGTGACATCCCAGAAGATGTGGCCTCGATAAGCTTCACCGTGCAAGCCACGAGCGCCGACTGAGGAATCTAATTGACCAGAAGCCAAGGCGGCACTTGTCACAAGCATATGGTAGATGTTAACCCGCGTCAGTTTTTGGCTGGTCATATCATTATCAATTTGGATATCTGAATTCTGCCAAACGTTGCTCCAGAACTTTTGACTGTCGGCGAGGGTGTCATTGAACGAAGAAGCGTTCAGTTCCTTTTGGGCGGGTTGTTCCAAGTTGGCATCCTGAGTTTGGCTGGTAAATACTGTGACACATTTTTCAAATACATACGGTTTCTCAGGTTCTACTTGGATATCCAATTTTTGCTGGATTTGTTTATCTTCAGTTTCAGCTAAAATTAACTTGGTGGTATCGATATCTTTGCTAGAAAGCTTAGAATTAATCACAAAGTTAACGTGGGACGTCTTGGTTTGACCGGTTAACGAAATCTGGTTATCGTGGGTAACCATGCCAATGACGTCGATATGGTGTTGATCGAAATCCTGATAGCGCTCAACATTGCCATTAATAACAGTCCCGTCAATTTTTGAATAGAGTTGAATGCTCCCAGAAAAGTTGATTGGTTTTAATTCATACTTGATGGAATAACGATGCCAATTTGTCATATTGGCAACTTTGGTAGCCCGAACTTGCAAAATGTGGCCAGTTGATAATTGAATATGCAAGGTGGTTGTTAAAACACCGGTTCGCAAATTTAGGCTTCGATAAATATCTTGAATATCTTCTTTTTTAATTTCAAACGGTTGTTGATGATCCACCCCAAAACTGATGTATTGAGCATTGGGGAGGTTTACTAGATCTTCGTTGACAACATCCCGACCGTTAATTTTGGTTGTGAGTTGATTGTAGACACCAGCAACGTACATCCCAGGGTAATTATCCTGGTTGGCGTTCGCTTCGACATACGCACCCCGCAGGCCAAAGTAGCCGTTACCGATTGTCAGCATGGCCTCTTGCCCATAGTTACGCTTGCCGCTGTACTCACCATAATAATCAAGGTGCCACTTCAAATATTCCTGTTTTTCTGCCACTGCTTTTTCCAAACCAACATCTTGAACCTTATGCAGGTTAACGACCGGAATATTCATCATGTTGGCAATTGCTAGGCCAATATCGATCTTTTGATGATTAATACCGATGATCGTGTCAGAGAATTCATAGTTCAATGAATTCTCAACAATTGCTGCATCAATTGGCAACCCAGTGAGGGCAGCCTTAATGTTCTCAAGATTATCGCCAATTGAAAATTTGGGGTTGTAGGTGATCATAAACTTCCTAAAAGGGGGCTTATTGGAATTCTCTGAATAATTGATTTCCATGACCCCATCACGAGCCCTTATCGCAAACGTTCTCATAACAAAACCTCTCTCAAGTATTTCCATTTGTGAAAATCATCTATAAGTTAATTCTAGTTCAAATATCCGGTAATCGCAATTAATTGGGGGTTTGAAAGCAATTTGAGCAAGCCGGCTGTTTTCATTTTTGCTGATTTTCGAGTAGATCTTTGATTTCTGAAAGCAGGACTTCCTTGCGATCAACACTGGCGGTTTTGGGCTGTTTTTTAACTATCCGATTAATGATTTTGGATTGAAGTCAATATTTGAGACAGGTTTTAAGAGACATTCAGAACCGCGTTTACCT
>NZ_JAXGWW010000267.1:0-2661 GCF_040773105.1 Lentilactobacillus sp. | reverse complement strand
GCCGTAGGCTCAGCTTTAGTTGACCAAATTTTGTAATAGTTGTAAACTGACCGCCATTCTGGGAAATCACCGGTGACTTGACGCCATTGGCAACCGGTTTTCAAGACATATAGGACCGCACAGAAGACCTCGTAGAGGTCATATTTTCGAGGCTTAGTTCGCTTACGAAAATTTTCTAAAGCTGGTCGAATTAATTCAAATTGTTGCCGTGTAATATTGCTGGGATAATTTTTCATAGCTTAAACTCGCTTTTTACATAGAAGTATATCAAAAATCATAGATCTTGGACAGCTTCTAAGATCCGCTGAAATTGCGCCAGAATTGGAAAATGTTGGGCAATCCCGTCAACGTTCCAGATCAATGTTCTGCCGGCAAGCCAGGGGATGCTGTAAGTTAATAAGCAAATTGAAACAAATGCAATCGTATAAATCAAAAAAATTGGCAGCTTAAATGTCCGTTTTCTCAAATGAGTACTCGTTTGCATGAAAATGCCTCCCAAATCATTATCTTTATTGTCGGTGTTTACCAGCAATCTGACAAGCCATGGATTAAAATTTTAAGTTTTATCTTACGTAACTTTGTCACAACAAGTGTGAATTATTTGTTGGTAGGTGATGAATATTTTGTGAATGGTAAACATATTTATACCGAACAAATTAGAGAGAATCCTTAATTTGCGGGAGAAACTGATTGTTCACGGCTTTTTTATATTCTAATTAAAACGTTATCTTCTAATCTTATTAATAGACATTGTATAAAAAACCGGTTATTCTTACTCGTGAAGGGATTATTAAATCAAAAAATTAATAATAAGTTCTCTTTGCAATTATCGGATTAATTCTGTTAAAAATCTCTCGTTTTCAATGACAGAAATTGTACGATAGCGTTTTCAAAAAAGGCTATGATAGAGTTGTACTTAAAGGAAGAGGAGGTAACAAGAATGACAAGTCCAATTCATGTAACATCTGAAATCGGTAAGCTCAAAACGGTATTACTGAAACGACCTGGTAGGGAAATTGAAAACTTCACCCCAGATATGATGCCACGCTTACTGTTCGATGACATTCCATATTTACCAATTGCACAAAAGGAACATGATTACTTTGCCGACACCCTTCGAGATAACGGGATTGAAGTCCTTTACCTTGAAAAACTGGCAGCTGAAGCATTGGATGCTGGTGGTGACAAAGTTCGTGATGACTTCTTAGAGCAAATGTTAACCGAATCCGGATACGCAACGGGCACGATTCATGATGCCTTGAAAGAATATTTAGACAGCATGAACAACCAAGACATGGTCAATAAGATCATGGAAGGGGTTCGGAAGAACGAAATTGATTTTGTGCCAACAGATTTAGTGAGTGCTGCTGAGACAGAAGACTATGAATTCTACATGGATCCAATGCCTAACCTGTACTTTACCCGTGATCCATCGGCATGTATCGGCGAAGGATTGAGCATCAACCACATGACGTTTGCTGCCCGGCAACGTGAATCTTTGTTTAATGAAATTATTATTGATCACCATCCACGGTTTGCTAACAAGGGCGTTCACGTATGGCGTGATCGAAACCACGATACTCGGATCGAAGGTGGAGACGAATTAGTCTTAAATGACCATGTGATGGCTATTGGCGTTTCCCAACGGACATCTGCTGACGCAATTCAAGATATTGCGAAGAACTTATTTAAGGATGGTCATTTTGACACAGTCATTGCGATTAAGATTCCACATAATCACGCAATGATGCATTTGGACACTGTGTTCACAATGATTAATTATGACCAATTCACGGTTCATCCAGGAATCTTAGGCGAAGGTGGCCACATTGATACTTGGACAATTACGCCAGGTAAAAATGAAGGTGAGCTTCACCTGGAGCACAGGACAGATTTGAAGGCAGTCTTAAAAGATGCATTGAAGCTCGATGATCTGGACTTGATTCCAACCGGTGGTGGCGATCCAATTATTGCCGGCCGTGAGCAATGGAATGACGGTTCAAACACATTGGCAATCGCTCCAGGAGTTGTTGTAACGTATAACAGAAACTATGTATCAAATGATTTGCTAAGAAAACATGGCTTAAAAGTTCTTGAGGTCATCTCAAGTGAGTTGTCAAGAGGCCGTGGGGGCCCACGTTGTATGAGCTGCCCGATTGTTCGGGAAGATATTTAGAGTGCAACGAGACCCGGGTGACCCCGGAACATAAGTTAAAGGTATCAATAATGAATGCTTTTTGTTCATTATTGACAGCTTTGACTTATGCAGTAGGGGTCAGGGTCGTCGGAGCACGTTTAGAGTGCGGAACCAAGCGGTTAGAAACTGGAACATAAGTCTCCTTATTCAGAAATCCTGGTTTGGGGATTTTTGAATAAGGTGCTTATGTGCAGATTGTTGCTTGTCGGAGCACATTTCCACTATAAGAATTGAGAACGGGTGCTCATGTATCAGAGAACATTCCCTCTGTCATAGGTAGCGGAAAACAAAAATCCACAGTACCCAAAAACATCATTAATCAAGGAGAATCGATTATGACAAAAGACTTCAGACAAAACGTATTTCAAGGCCGCAGTGTATTAGCTGAAAAAGACTTTACTGCCGCAGAACTTGAATATTTGATCGACTTTGGTCTCCATTTGAAGGCACTTAAAAAGGCTGGC
>NZ_JAXGWW010000266.1:0-2666 GCF_040773105.1 Lentilactobacillus sp. | reverse complement strand
TCGGAGCACGTTTAATCTAGGTAGCAGGGGAGAAACCTCACGCGATTTTGCGTCAAAGTTGGTTCGCGCCAGTAGGCTAGACGTTGCACTTCGTTTACGGTCGTCGGAGCACGTTTAATCTAGGTAGCAGGGGAGAAACTAACTTTCGAGGAAATCGAGTTTGATTTCCCCGGAAGTTGGCTTAGGTGCAGGTTGCTGCTCTGGGAAGCACGTTTAATCCAAGTAGCAGGGGAGAAACCAATCTGACACGCCAAATAGGCTAGACGTTGCACTTCGTTTACAGTCGTCGGAGCACGTTCAACCCAAGTAGCATGAGAGTGACAGCCCTGAACCAGACAACTTCAAGCATATTTAACAAACCCCACACAAAACATTAGGAGGACTAAAAAATCATGGTTAACGAAACAATTCAAACATTGACGATTGCTGGAACGGATAGTGGCGGTGGCGCCGGTGTGATGGCCGACATCAAGACGATGCAAATGCGCCACGTCTTTTCTGCAGCGGTCATTGTTGCGGTGACCGCACAAAATACAATTGGTGTCCAAGACTTCATGCCAATTCCAAAGAAACTCATTGATGAGCAATTTGCTTCAGTCGCTTCAGACTTAAAGATTCGGGCCTGCAAAACGGGGATGTTAGCTGATGTGGCAACCGTTGAGGCCGTTGTTGCCAACCTGAAAAAGTACGATCTCGGCACCTTAACGGTTGACCCGGTCATGGTTGCCAAGGGCGGTGCCCGCCTACTTTCCGAAGATGCCATTAATACCGCGAGAGAAGAATTACTGCCGCTGGCTGATATTTTGACGCCCAATTTGCCTGAAGCAGAAGAACTGACCGGCATGAAGATTGAAAATAAGGATCAAATGATTGAAGCCGCTAAGAAGCTGCAGGATTTAGGCGTTAAGAACGTTTTAATCAAAGGTGGTCACCAGACCGAATCCGCTGAATCATCGGACTTTATTTTACTTGAGGATGGCAAATCGTTTTGGGTCAGCTCGCCTCGAATTGATACCGTGCGGACTCATGGAACCGGCGATACGCTGTCCTCGTGCATCACGGCTGAAATTGCCAAGGGAAAAGACGTGGAAACCGCCATTCGGATTGGGAAGAAATACGTTCAGGCGACTATTGCCAACGGGATTCAAGTCGGCCATGGGCACGGACCATTGAACCACTGGGCAACATTTGAAGGAGACGGTGATTAGTATGGGGCTGAAATTTGAGTCAGGGATGTTACGAAGTTATTTTATTGCCGGAACGCAAGATATCAAAGATCCAACCAAAACCCTCCAAGAAGTTGCCAAACAAGCCATGGAAGCCGGAATCACCGCCTTTCAGTATCGTGAGAAGGGACCGGGCTCGTTAAGCGGAGAAAAACGAGACCAACTAGCAGCCGATTTGCGTGACATGTGTGCCGATTATGAAATTCCATTTATCGTTGACGACGACGTTGAATTAGCCATTAAGACCAGGGCAGACGGGGTACATGTTGGCCAAAAAGATGAACGGGTCGGAAAAGTCATCGACCAAGTGGGCGGCACCATGTTTGTTGGCCTATCATGTGACACTAAGGAACAAATTGACATTGCCAACCAGACTGCCGGAATCAGTTATATTGGCAGCGGGCCGGTCTTTCCGACTGGTTCAAAAGCGGATGCCGATCCGGTCATCGGGGTTAACGGCCTGGCAACGCTCGTCAAAGAAAGCAAGCTCCCAGTCGTTGCCATTGGCGGCATTACGGAAGAAAACATTGTCGAGCTGCCAAAAACCGGGGTATCCGGCGTGTCAGTCATTTCAATGATCGCCCAAAGTGACGATGTCTTTCGAACCGTTCAAGTGATGAATGAGACGTTTGAGAAATAACATATGGGATAAATAAATTAGCCAACCATCCTGGTTTGGATGATTGGCTAATTTGCTTTTATGGCAGGAGGTGCTTTTCCTCCGGCCACTGGCTGGTGTTTAAATGACGATACTTATTCCATATTGAAGCCTTCGACATTGGCCTTAGGCAGGCGGTTGACCTCGCCTGTCATCGTCTTCATGACGTCGGTGCTGTTTCGGGTATAATAGTAAACTTTGTACGGACCGGAAGAATGCGGATTGCCCTTGTAAGTTTCCAAAACCGGCTGGACGAATCCAGCGACATCCTGGTTGGTGACCCTGGCTAAATTGACGTCACTGGTGTTTGGTGTCCCAAATGCGCGCCAATCTTTTGTTGAGGTTGGGCCGAAGACAAAATAATTACCGGACCGCTCATAAAATGTTTGGTCGGAATGATAACTGACGCTGTGCTTACCAAAATAAATGTCGGCTTGATTGCCATACCAAGTTCCCCGAAATGATTTGGAAACTTCGTTGGGGTTGGAAGCCGAGGCATCATTTCGGTGGTGCGAGACAACTCCCGAAATGCCGATTGTGGCGACAAACAGTAATGTTAAAATAATCGTAATCGAAGACTTCTTCATGATGATCGCTCCTCAGAATAATCCGTCTGTATCAACACCTAAAGGGTACCGCAGTGATGTAAAATAAGTGTAAAAATTGGGTATCAAATATGTATAAAATGAGCTAAAAACAATATTACTTAACAATTACAATTGTTAGGTTTGGATAAAATCCAGTCATAAGACTTGTGATTTTCACGGAAAGTCGTTTTAATG
>NZ_JAXGWW010000265.1:0-2728 GCF_040773105.1 Lentilactobacillus sp. | reverse complement strand
TCAGCGATCAAAGATGAGTTCAAAGGGTTTAAATTCATTTACGTTGGCTCAGCTTAAATTCAGAATTCGGGATTATACCAAGATTCTCTCCGTTGTCTCACTTTTGTTTGCGTTGGCACTGGGGGCCATTACGGTTGGGGTTGGCTTTCAGAATATGGTTCCCAAATTAGCAGAGGGAAACGGTTATTATTCTGTTGCATTGACTAATCCGACTGCCAAACAGGGCTCACTGATTGGCCAAATTAAAGGTAAATCAACTGTGACCTATCAACAGAAGGTCGACTCTCAAACCAAACACGTTTATTACCGGGCCGATCAATTAAAGCAACAACCGATGAAGTATGCCCATTTTACCAATCAGGCTCAACTGAAATCAAAAGTTTCCAATGCTTCACTTAAGGACTTCAAAGATGTTAATTCGGATCCATACCAGGCACTGTCGAGTTTGCAGGCACCAACCATTCAATCTTACAAGATTCGGGTCGTTTCAGCCCAAACCTTCAGCCAAATTAATGCCAAGACAAACGCCCTCTTCTTAGTCCGGGCACACGATATGGACGCTGCCAGTCCTCAGTTAACAAAAATTACCGAACTTCAACAAAAACAATACCACGTTAAGGACCTGCAGATGGGGTCATTTACGATGTATCAATTACTCAAAGGTGTCTTTGGCAGCCTGGAATTTATGGGTATTTTCCTGGGAATTGCGTTTTTGGCCATGCTTGCCAGTTGCTTGATGTTTAAGATTTTAAGCGGGACTGCCAGTGATAAGATCCGCTTTGATATGCTGAACAAAATTGGCACCCGTCGATCTGTCTTGAACCAT
Source organism: Lentilactobacillus sp. (assembly GCF_040773105.1). NCBI lineage: Bacteria > Bacillati > Bacillota > Bacilli > Lactobacillales > Lactobacillaceae > Lentilactobacillus > Lentilactobacillus sp. Next base: position 1,902 of record NZ_JAXGWW010000265.1, on the reverse strand, counting down.
TCGATTTTGGCACAAATTCTCGGCTTGTTTGCCTTACCAGCCGTTCTCGGTATCATTGACGTTGCCTTTGGTCTGCAAATGTTTGTCCAAGGCCACTTGCTAACCAGTGCCTATCAGACATTTGGAATCACGACGATTGGATTTGTGATTTTATACCTGATCTACTTTGTTGTAACGGTATTGATTTACTCAAAGATCGTGGTTCCAAAGACCAAGGTGGAACGCTAATTGCTTACAAAAGGAAATGGGTTGGTTATGATGAAATTTGAATTTAATAGTTCGGAACCCATTTACCGCCAAGTCGCTGAACAAATTGAAGATGCGGTCGCATCCGGTGGTTTTGAAGAGGGCCAACAAATCCCTTCGACCACCGAGATTTCAAAGGAGTTTCACATCAATCCCGCGACCGTTTTAAAAGGCATGAACATTGTCGTTGCCAAGAATTTAATTGAGAAACGACGGGGCCTTGGGATGTTTGTTCAGCAAGGAGCCAGGCAACGAATCCTCGAAGAAAAGCGCAACAGTTTCTTTGAGGAATTTGTTGTGAACTTGGTTCGCGAGGCGCGTAATTTGGATATTTCCGAAGACGAATTACTAGAATTAGTGAAAAGAGGTTACAAGCGATGAGTGTACTTGAAGTCAGCCACATCACCAAAACATTTGGATCCAAACACGTTTTGTCGGATGTTAATCTTACCTTCGAGGAAGGCAAAATCTATGGCCTTCTGGGTCGAAACGGTGCCGGTAAAAGCACGTTGCTGAGTATCATGACAAATCGGATCTTCGCTGGGGAAGGGGAAGTTAAGATTGACTCCGAAAATGTTGACGACAATGATGCCAAGTTGGGTTTGATGTACCTGATGAGCGAAGTGAACCTCTATGCTGATGGCTGGAAGCTTAAGCAGATTATCAAAGATTCCGAATCATTTTACGGCAGCTTTAATCACGAGCTGGCAGACCGGTTAATCACGGAATTTGGACTGGATATTAATCAGAAGTTTGGCAAATTATCGACGGGTTATAATTCAATCTTTAAGTTGATTTTGGCGCTGTGTCTGCCGGTCAAATTTGTGTTGCTCGACGAGCCGGTGTTAGGCCTTGATGCCAACCACCGAGAACTGTTTTATTCTGAGTTGATCCAGTCATATTCCGATAATCCACGCACCTTTATCATTTCAACACATTTGATTGAAGAAGTGGCCAATATTATTAGCGATGTCATTGTCCTGGATCAAGGGCGGGTGATTTTGAACCAGCCGGTTGAAGACGTTTTGGCTAAAACCCATTCCGTGGTCGGACCAGAAAAAGATGTGGATCAATATACCCAAGGGTTGAATGTGATTGGCCACGACAACATGGGAAGCATCCGGGCCAACTACGTTTATGGCGACTTGGACGACCGGATTTTACCCGATACGGTTCAACTATCGAATTTTGATCTGCAGAAATTATTTATCTATTTGACCAATCAATATGAGGGGAGTGCCCACCATGAAGACAAATAAAGTGACTCAATATTTATTCCGGCGTCAGATAATTGGTCTTTTCGAAATGTACGCCTTTTTGTTCGTGGCCTTCCTGATTTTACCGTTTATCTTTTCGCTCATTTCAGGTTCTCTAAGCGACTATTCCTTAGCCGAACAGATGCGGGGAACTTGGATTACGGCGGCATTTGGTGTCTACATGTTTGCGATTTCGACCTTATCATATGAGAATTTCAAATTCCTCATTCAAAATGGCATTTCGCGGACCACTTTTTTTGAAGCCCAGGTAACCGTCTATGGGTTGTTAATTCTAATCGGAAATACGTTCAATTTGTTCTACCAATACGTGGTCTTGATGCCCTTGGTTCATGCACACAACACCAATATTTTTATGTCGTCTTATGTCAACTACTTCCAT
>NZ_JAXGWW010000264.1:0-2760 GCF_040773105.1 Lentilactobacillus sp. | reverse complement strand
TAAAATTAACGGTGTCCCGGAAGAAGCCAAATCTTTGGCACTCACCTTTTTGGATTGGGATGCCGTACCAGTCAGTGGCTTTCCATGGATCCATTGGATTGCTGCCAATATCGCACCAACCGTCACCGAAATTCCGGAAGACAACAGTCAAACGTTGAAGGTGCCAATGGTTCAGGGCAGAAACAGCACGGCAGGCGGCATAATTGGTAACAAAGACGTCAAAACTGCTTGGCATTATAACGGACCCAACCCACCGGATAAAGTTCACGACTATCATTTATCAATGTTTGCATTGGACGCCGAATTACCGTTAAAAGACGGCTTCTGGTTGAACGAACTGCAAGACGCAATGCGCGGACACATCCTGGCAACTGCCGAATTCACCATTCCAAGCAAGCCATAATATTTGGTTTTCACACGTTATGACAAAGAAAAATTAGTGATATAATGAACTTAAATTAATTTGTGGGAGGTTTCTTCATGGAATCCAATTATAAAACCATTTTAGTACCGGTCGATGGGTCTAGTCAGTCAGAGGACGCATTGGCAAAGGGCGCACAATTCGCAAAAAATAACGATGCTCATTTGGACGTACTTCATGTTCTGAGCACACAACAATACGGTTATAACTACGGTGGAATGGTAGACGGTGATGTCATCAACAATCTTGTTGAAGATACCACGGACTATTTAAACAAACTCGTTGACCGGATTAAAAAAGAATCGGGTCTTGACGACATTCAAATTCACATTCGTTTCGGTAATCCAAAGACCGTTATTTCAATGGAATTCCCAAGAGACCACAAATCTGACTTAATCATCATCGGCGCAACCGGTATGAGTCGGCTACAACGTGTTTTAGAAGGATCAGTGTCATCATTCGTTGACAGAAATGCCAAGTGTGACGTCATGGTCATTCGAACGAACACAGACAATAAGCCATATATTCCATTTCCAAAGGATTAAATTAACTATCACCTATATAGATCATCGAAGAACAACTGTGTTCTTTGGTGGTCTTTTTTCATGGCTATATTTAGGGGGCAATTTGTTGACCTTATTCCCCAACAAGGTATGATTAAACTAGTATATGTAAGCGCTGTAATCCGAGAGGAGAATCAACTATGAAAGTACTAGTTATTGGTGGAATTGCCGGTGGGCCTTCATTTGCCACCAGACTTCGTCGAATTAACGAAAATGCTGAAATTATTATCCTTGAACGTGGCGCGGCAATTTCTGTTGCCAGTTGTGCCCTGCCTTATTACTTGGGTGGTCTGATCAAGGATCGGTCCGCAGTAATCGAACGAACCCCAGAAATTTTAAAGCAGAAAAATAATATTGATGTTCGATTATTTAATGAAGTGACCAAGATTAATTCCGCCGACAAAAATGTTGACGTCAAAAACCTTCAAACGGGTGAAACTTATCGTGAGACTTATGACAAGTTGATCATTGCAACAGGAGCCAGTCCAACATTCCCTGAAATTAAGGGTATTCATGACGCAGATAACGCGTTTGTTTTACGAGCCGTGACCGATGCAGATAAGATCAAAGCGTTTATTGACGAAAAGCACCCGCAACACGCAACGGTCCTGGGGGCCGGTTCAATTGGAATCGAAGTTTCAGAAGCACTCGTCGATAACAATATTGACGTGACAATCGTCGAGCAGTCCGGACACGTTGCTTCGCCATTTGATCCGGAAATTACGGATATCGTTGCAGAAGAATTGCACAAACAAGGCGTCCATGTCATCCTTAATGAAACGGTCGACGAGATCCGCGATAACGGTCATACCCTCGTTTTAGCCGATGGAACAATTCATGAAACAGACATGCTGTTTTTAGGCACAGGTGTTCAACCAAATAGTGAAATCGCAGGGGCTGCTGGCATTAACCTGTCTGATGATGGCCACGTGATCGTTGATCATCATCTGCAGACAAATCTACCCGATATCTACGCGATTGGCGATGTGATCGAGACGACGAGTTTAATTACCGGCAAGCCCATTCCAAGCTTGCTGTCGAGTGCTGCAAATCGGCAGGGTCATTTATTGGCCGATATCTTAAATGGAAGTCCCTTAGAATACAAAGGCTTTATTAGTGCTGGCGTATCAAAGTTCTTTGATTTAACTGCCAGTTTCGTTGGCTTTACAGAGCAAACTTTACAGCAACTTGGGATTACAAATTACAAGACCGTCTTCATCACACCTTTTGACCGAGCTTATTTCTATCCAAATGCTGATCGAGTGAACTTCAAATTAATTTACGAAGATAAAACCGGTAAAATTCTGGGCGGTCAAGCTGTTGGTCGAAACGGGATTGATAAGCGGATTGCCGAATTGTCCGTCGCAATTACCGGTAATTTAACGGCGTTTGATTTGCCTTCCCTGGAAATTCCTTATTCGCCGCCTTACTCATCGACTCGAGATGTCTTGAACATTGCGGGATATGTCGCCATTAACCAGCTTACAAATACAACTGCCACGATTAAAGCAGAAGCGATTTCTCCAGATGACTTAGCTCATGCGGTATTTTTAGATATCCGAGAGGCTGGCAAACCGGTGGCCGGTTCCATCACCCCCACCCTGAACATCCCATTATCAGAACTGCGTGACCGAATTGATGAGATTCCAAAGGATAAAAAAGTCTACATCACATTCCGTAAGGGACTTGGTCCGTATAATGCTTCTCGAGTTTTAGCCGGAAAAGGTATCAATGCGATTATGATTGAAGAATAATTAGATGAATATCTAAATAAAT